>NZ_JBXCJD010000008.1:0-98649 GCF_056786515.1 Sporosarcina sp. Y838
ACGAAACTTTGCGTCATCAATCTTAATTGAACCGCCGTATACCGAACGGTACGTACGGTGGTGTGAGAGGTCGGGAGTTAATCACTCCCTCCTACTCCATTTTAGTCCTTAGACGTTTTTTCAAATCATCAACGTTTTTATTACTTCCCGTTAGGCTTTATTAAATACGTAATCGATAAAAATGGGATTGAAAATATACTCATTTCATGTTGGGCACTCAATTTACTGTCTTTCCTATCACTAACGGTAAAATCCTCCGCGATGGGAAGCTTGAACGGTTGATTGGCGAGGAAAGATAGATAAATCCCCGCATCCGATTCACAAGAATGAGGCTTGCTGGTCAGCCGCAAATCGTTCTCACTCTGATGCAGTTCCAAGATCCCGGTCATCGTTGAAAATGGTAGCGGCAAGGCAATGTTCATGTACATTCGACCTGCTGTACTATGCTGTGAATAAAGTGCGATGAATGTAGTGTCATTGCCGATTTTACGGACCCACGCCCTTACATTATCTCTGCCGTCCGCTTCATCCTGAAGTGCAATTACATTCCCGGTCATTTTAACTTGTCTACCATGAAGAGGCAAATTGATTTGTTGGGTTTTTCTGCTTATAAACGCGTAAAGAACGGCAAACGGTTTAAACCAAGAATGCCAGTTAATCGTTGCGAATAACTGGTAGTCATTGGTGTTTTCATAGAAATCAATGATGCGAGGGGATATCGTCTCGCATTGAATAAAAGGCTCGTAAACCTTCATGTCGTCGACAAGTCCTTGATGTTTTTCACGCAATCTGCCTTCGAGAACGTGTTCACCTATAACCCGATTCCCTCGAATACGACTGACGGGGAAAGTGGGGGGACGAAAATTTGTACCGGGAACTTGTAAAGACCAACCGAAAATACCAAATAACGCAAATACCACACAGTTCAACACGCCATGAAAACGAAGCATGAATTCAATGTTCACGGATGTCAGCCCAAAGCCATTGCCAAGGGCATATAACAATGAAAAGATGATTGTCACTCCGAGCGCGCCAAACGATATACGAACGAGCCACTTTTGTATTTTATTTGCGAATGTTGTTTTACAAGCAATTATAATGAAGCCACCTAAACCAATAATGTATAATCCGACAGACAGTAGCTCAATCCACCTGGAAAATGTAATACCAATCGCAACAATCAGCGGTGATACTAAAAGAATTAAACAGACAATCCCATAGATCCGGGGTTTATAAAGTCTTCCCAGTAAACCGATGAAAATCGGCAATAAGAATGCAGAGTAGTGAAAATGTATGGCAGTCAACCACGTAATAAGAGGACTGAATCCAGTGTCAATACCAGTCACATAAGCAAAGAACCAAGCCCCGCCAAGCGAGATGTAAACAAGCCCCGCATCAATCGCGAACTCTTCCGAATGCGTGAATCCCCTATTTATAAATCGCGACAAACCATACAAAGCGATACTTATCGTAAACACTAAATATACCGCCGCTAGCAGACCATTCCACTTTGAATCTGGTATTATTTGCAACAGCGCTACTGCTAAATAAGCGGGAATCGCAAAATAATAATAATGCTTAGAAAACCACTCATTCTTAGTCATAATGAGACGCAATGCAAACGGGACGTAAACGAGCTGTGCAATCGTGAGCATTAGAAAAGGCCACGGATCCTCACTGAAAACAACCACGATGATAAATAAAACACTATGTATACTTGCAAACTTAAGTATTGACATCAGCGGAAAACGCCCCTTTATACGAAAATACGATTCCAATCAGGGGGTTTCTAACCGTAACATGAATTTGGTAAAGGCCTAGTTCATCGTCGAACCTTTCTGTCACGGTTGCAAGCCCTTGAAAAATCCGTGGTAATGGAATTTCGATCTTTCCTAGAACAAGCCGCTGGCGTAGTGATGTAATCGTCAAACTTCCGTTAGTTGCTACTTGGAAATCCAAATCGGCATAAATGAGGTACGGTTCACCCAGGTAATCCCGGATGACAAGCCGTCTTGCATCAAAACTCATAAGCGCGTTAAAATAACGTCTTTTTTTATCGAAATGAAAAACACGTTCCCAGTGCACCTGGCTTTCGCCATTCTCCGCAACAAACGCCTTATTCGTTATTGTAAATGGAATGTTTATGCCTCTTTCCGGAAAAAGCAGTTTCCATCTAACACCTGCCCTTAAAACCGGATACAACCACTCAGGTCCGCCACCGATTTCATTCATGACGCCGGATGCTCTAAATGTAGCACCCGTCGACAGGTCATACCTTTTTTGTAGCATGGGATGCAGCCGATTGAAATTATCACCCAATACTTGTCTGAAAATCGACATAAAGTCCACCTCACCTTTTTCGTTTACAGCTTCTCGCTGAAGGAACATCATTACTTATGATCAATCCAATCATCGAAAGAACAATTAGTGACAAATTGAATGTCACTGGATTGAAAGGATGGATTGCGCTTGCCGGTACAGCAATGATCGCCGATATCGTCAGCAACGGGAATAACAGTAGCTGCAGTATGAATAAATGCCTCTTATTGCGATAAAATAGCAAACTAATCCCGAGCATGACTTCTGCAATTCCAATTAAAAGTATTGATGTCGTAATTCCTTTCTCTGATAAAGCTAAAACGCTTCCGACCATCGCTCTCTCTTCTATGTGCATTCCGATAATCTTCGGAACAAGACCTTGATAAATCCAAATGAAAGCAAACAATAACGTCATTAAATAGGTACTGAAAAATCGCAAATACTGGGAGCGGGGGGCTTCATCTCGCTCAAGCCACCGCTTCAACACGTCGAAACTAAGTGCAGTCGCCCAACCAATAACTGGGCGGAATGCGAGTTTATCGACAACTTCTCCGGCACGACCAAAATTGACGTCGTAATCATACTGCGTCAAAAATTTTACTCCGTCTTTCTGTGGTTCGTATTTCCAATAGCCACGCCCTTCTCGGATGGGGGATATCCATTGTTCCGTTCCGAACTGAAGGGATGAGGATCGCGTACCGTCTTCTTTATGAAATGATCCAACACTTTTTCCCCATCCTTTAACGTTTATGAAAGGCCACACAGTCCGCGCATAAACGAACTCTTGGGGCTTACCTTCTTCTTTTGGCAAATAGGTAATGGAAGAGAAGCGAAGATCCCATTGTTCGTGCATGTCCGGTTTTTGCGAAGCGTCCCATACATTTTCAATATCCGTCTGAATCTGTATTTCAACGTAAATTGGCTTTCTTTTCACCATATTCACCTCTCTATTTTTTCGTCTAGCACTCACGTAAACAGTTTCTCTACTATCATAAAGAATGTGGATTGCTGATGTTGCTTTTCACACCCTTCGACATAGATGCTAGGACGTCCGCTACCACTAATCAGCATAAGCCTTCTTGTATAAGTTATCACGGTTTGGGAAAGATTGATAATAACCGTATGCAAAAATAGGAAGGTGGTAGTGATGAGTTTTTCGGAGAGTGAAAAGAATGGTCTTACTAATGAAACATCCATACAAAACAATAATGTACTTCTTGACGCAATTAAGAACAAGCTTGATGAAGTAGAAGATGCCGTATTTAAAAACATTCAAACTGCCGATGAACTTGTGACAATCATTTATCTTAGTTCGCTTATCGAAAAACTTACTCTACACAGAACTGTTATTGCGCCATTGTTAACGAATAAAGAAGACCTATTGAAATCTGCCGAAGTACCTGAGAAAGTCAATATTTCTAGCATTTTATCTTCCATCACTGAAGGGAACACGATTGTTTATTTTCAAACAAAAAATCTTTTCGCAACTGTGAATACATATAGCCCACCAACTAGCTCAATCGCTAATTCAGATACCGAATCAACGGTCAGCGGTCCCCGGGATTCATTTACTGAATCTCTACAAACAAACCTATCCCTCATTAAAAGACGGATACAGAATACTGGCTTAAAAAATCGCGACTTTATTATTGGGACAGAAACAAATACTAAAATTTCCGTTTTGTATATCGATCACATTGTAAACGAGAAGAACTTGACCAAGGTTATTAACAAAATTGAAGCGATTGACTATAGGGGTTTTGATGATATCACCATTTTAGCCCAGTTGATGGAAGACCATCAATTCTCTCCATTTCCTCAATACCAAGTAACCGAAAGGCCTGACATGGTAACAAGCTCTCTAATTGACGGAAGGGTTGTTATCATGATGAACAACAGTATAGGCGCAATGATCTGTCCGAGCTCTTTTCTTGGCTTTTTCATGTCCCCGGAAGATTATTATAACCGTTGGACGACAGCCACATTACTTCGTTGTATCCGTTTTTTCGGTTTCTTCTTAACCATAATGCTAACTCCTTTTTATATTTCTGCTCTAACTCACCATCCAGAAATGTTACCTTATGAAGTGTTGAAAAAATTACAAGAATCAAGAAGCCAGGTTCCATTCCCACCAGTCGTTGAAGTTCTTTTTATGGAACTGGTTATTGAAGTACTAAGAGAAGCAGGATCTCGGATGCCGACCAAAATCGGGCAAACGATTGGTATTGTCGGTGGTATCGTTATTGGCACAGCAGCTGTTGAAGCAGGTCTTGTCAGCAATATATTGATTGTGTTGGTAGCCATTTCAGCATTGCTCTCATTTTTACCGCCAAGTTTTAAAATGAGTAATGCAAGTCGCTTTGTTCGATATATTTTTATCTTATCGGCGGGTTTCTTCGGTTTATACGGACAAATGATAGCTTTTGCATGGCTTATTTTTCATTTAGTGAATTTAACATCTTTAGGAACCCCTTTTATGTCACCGGTAATCCCTAGAAAGTGGACAGACCTTCTGGACAGCATTGTTTTGGCGCCACCTTCCTTCCGAAAACATAAAAAGGGTGTCGCAACTGCAGAAAGCAAAAAAGTACTCCCTGAAGACGGAGAGGAATAGGTTATGGATCAAAATCAAACAAAGGTATTGAATGGATACCATGTCGTCTTTCTTGTCCATCTTGTGATGAGCGGCACCATCTTATTAACTTTGCCGAATTTACTAAGTCCGGTAGGCTTTAGCCAGTGGTGGTTCCCGCTCCTGTTCGGAGTTATCGCAAACCTGTTACTTATTCCGATGATTTGGATTGCCATTAAATACAGTCATCATAATTTGTTCGCGATTCACGAGTTATTGCTTGGCAAATGGGTAGGGAAAAGTCTCAATGGAATTCTGATTGTATATACAGCGTTGATTTTGGCGTCTTTTATTGAGGGGTATTTAGACCTAATACAAGTTATTGCACTGCCGGATCGGACAATAATTGGGCCTTTAATCATTTTCATGCTTTTGCTCGTTTACATTGTCAGCGGCGGCATTAAATCAATCGCCCGATTTTGTATCATTAGTTTTTTCCTGGTAGTTTGGATTTTATTTTTTTTGAAATGGGCAATTGGTGAAGGAGACATTAAACATATTCTGCCTCTTTTTAACTTTACTAAACAGGAGTTTTTCACAGCAACAAAAAATGGATTTATAGCAATGTCCGGTTTTGAACTAATCCTTTTTTATTTTTCGTATATTATCCAGCAGAAAAAAGCATTTAAACATGCCTCTTTGGGCATATGGATGACCGTATCCTTATACCTCTTGACCGTCTTTACGAGTGTCATCTATTATTCCGAATGGCAACTTGAACATGTGATGTATCCAGTTTTATATTTGTATAACGCGGTTACTCTTCCTTTTCTTGAGCGAGTTGATGTTTTTGCCATATCACTGTGGGTTTTTCTAATCCTGACGACCGCGGCTGCATTTTTATGGGTTGCAAAAAAGGGGTTGGATTCAATACGAGCAAAAGAAAAAAAGAGTCATTTATACATTATAGCTATTGTTGTATTTATCATAGTAAGCATTCCGTTACCGAAGGAATTCCAAAATAGACTATATGAAGGTATTTATTACATCAACTATGGATTTATAATTTGGCCGATTTTCTTGTGCATCATTCATTTACTGAAAACAAGAAAAGAGGTTGTTACATGAAACGGTTTATATTCTTCATATTCCCAACATTATTGTTGTGTCTAGCCGGTTGTACGCAAGAAAATCGTTCAAATTCCGTTGAGGACTTATCGATGATCAGCAGTATTGCCTTCGATTACATCAGTGAAGATGAAGTAAGGATGACGGTGTCGATTCCACAAGCAACAGGCGATTCACAAGAAATTACTCAAAACTATTCAGTCAATACATCCTTAATCCAGAAAGGGTTCATCGAGATTTCCACGCAGGCGGGTAAAATGATTTCCTTAAACCAGCTTCGAACAATATTATTTAGCGAGGAGTATGCGAGGAAAGGCGATGTAATAAGGACAGCTAAACATTTTTACCGGGATCCAACCGTTGGAAATAATATTCGTCTTGCTATCGTGAAAGGCAGTGCGGAAGAAGTATTGAAAGCTACTTTCCCTGACATCCCAAGTATAAATATGTATTTATATGACTTGTTACAACCCAAAATGCATACAGCATTTAGTCCCTTTACAACGCTTCATGACTTTATTAATTCAGCAACGGATAAGGTGTCTCATTCATCTATGCCTTATTTGGAGAAAAAAGAGGATTCGCTTAATATTGAAAGTGTTGCTTTGTTTGACGTCGGAAAAATGCTTGAAACAATCCCAAGTAAACAATCTTCGCTTATCCAAGCGTTAAAAGGGTTGGACAAACTTGCCCCGATTGATATTACCCTTGAAAAGGGCTCAGATAAGGAAGAACTACATATACAATTGATTGAAAGTAAAGTAAAGATTAACAGTAATAAAAAATTGGATTCTCCACAAGTGTCCATTCGCATTAAATTACAGGGTTCCCTGATGGAATATGAGGGGGACAAAGAATTAAGCAAAAAGAAAGAGCTTGAAGTGCTGCAGAAGGAAATTAGCAAACATGTTGAAAAGGAAGTAGAAGACCTCTTAGAAAAACTTCGGAAATTAGAAGTTGACCCTGTCGGTTTCAGTGAATATTTCAGAATGTATCATAAAGGGAAATGGAATGAAAAGTTAACTCAAAAAGTAATTGCGTCGGTAGATTACAAAGTAAGTGTAGATTTCAAACTTCTTAATACAGGGGTTTTAAAATAAGTTATTAAATTGATGATTTAACGAGCGTAACGATGGGTTACGCTTGTTGAAATTGTGAAGTGTAGAGAAAACCCGAACTATTAGCTGTTTCATAATACTTCTTGCTAAATAAGCAATTATGAAATATAATTCATATTTATACATATTTATGCATAAAGGATTTTGAAAATGAGTGCTTGTAGTATAAAAAAGGAGTGGCAGAATACATGAAACTTTGGGGCGGGCGTTTTACAAGTCGTGCAGATGAAATAATGGAGAAGTTTAATACATCGTTACCTGTAGATCACAGATTATATAAAGAGGACATTGCTGGTAGCTTGGCGCATGTCACAATGTTAGTGCATTGTGATTTATTAACACCGGAAGAAGGGGAGCTACTCGTAAACGGTCTCCAATCGATTTTGAATGACATTGAAACAGGTACCATTAAAATTGAAGGCAATTACGAGGATATACATTCATTCGTAGAAATGCATTTAACAGAACGTATTGGCGAGACTGGAAAGAAACTGCATACAGCACGCAGCCGTAATGATCAAGTTGCAGTAGACATGCGCTTATACGCAAAAGGCAAGGCGGCGGAAGTGATGGACAATCTTCAAATGCTCATCGATTCGTTGTATGAAAAAGGTGCAGCAAACAATGTAATCATGCCTGGCTATACGCATTTACAGCGTGCGCAAGTCGTAACATTCAACCATCACTTAGGTGCGTACGCTCAAATGTTCAAAAGGGATAAAAAACGTGTTGGAAACGCAATCGAAATTTTGGATGAAAACCCATTAGGTTGCGGGGCTCTAGCTGGTACAACGCATAATATTGATCGTGAAGTGACAACGGCTTTATTAGGTTTTGCAAAACCTGTGGATAATTTCCTTGATGGCGTTAGTGATCGTGATTACTTACTTGAACTAATGTCGAATTTCTCTATACTGATGATGCATTTAAGCCGATTGAGCGAAGAACTTATATTGTGGAGTAGCCAGGAATTCAAATTCATCGACATGGCAGATGCGTATTCAACGGGAAGTAGCATCATGCCACAAAAGAAAAATCCGGATGCGGCAGAATTGATCCGCGGGAAAACGGGGCGTGTCTACGGCTCTCTATTTTCACTGCTAACGACTTTGAAAGGGCTACCTTTGACATATAACAAGGACATGCAGGAAGACAAAGAGCAATTTTTCGATGCACTTGATACTGTGTTGGATTGTATAGAAATTATGTCGAAAATGATTGACACACTTCAAGTAAATGCGGATAACATGAAAGCAGCGATTAAAGCTGGTTTTCTGAATGCCACAGAAGTTGCCGATTACTTAGTGAGTAAAGGGACAGCATTCCGCGACGCTCATGAAATCGTCGGGAAATTGATTATTTACTGCGAACAACAAAAGAAAGCGATTGAGGATTTGACAGTTGAAGAGTTGGCGAAGTTCAGCAATCAGATTACGGATGATATCTATGATTACATTGACTACGAAAACATCATTTCAAAAGGGAATAAGCACTTGATGAAGCAAGTGGGGAAATGAAAGAAGGGACTGTCTTATCCAGACAGTCCCTTTTTGTAATATAAAGTATCCCACTCGTTGATACGCCAAGAATAGCCAGTAAATAACTTGATGTCACGCTGGGCACTACATGTATAGCCGCTATTTATTTTTTCGGTAATCTTATGGTGATTGTTCATCCGTCGCTCTCCAAAGACAATAGTAAAAGTAGTTCCGAAGCTTTTCGGGACGAAAGAATAGATCGCTTCTTATATGGAGAGGGGCGGTCAAAGATACAATTTTGACCGCTCAAGCCTTCTAATAAGGTATCTCTATAATTAGGAGAATCTATTAGAGCATAACAAAGAATACAATATACAACGTGCAAGAGTGCCCGAAATTGCATCTTCGGGCACTTACACTCTCTATTGGAAGTCATCTATTCTTTTTTTCCTAAGCAATCGCATTTTTCACTTGAATATTGTAGGAACGCGACAGGTAATTAATCATAACAGTATGTCCGAAAAGAGTGTGGGTAGAAGTGACAGAGTCACTTCTACCCACACATGCCCCACGGTAAAACTGTCGTGATTAATTCACCGAAAGCGTGCCGAAAATAGTCTAGTCAAAATGGCAGTTTTTAAGTCCTACTCGCCCGTGTTTTATGCCGAAATTGGTTAATCCACAGACAAGTTATAGCATAAGTTTCATGACCAGGAATCGCGTCTAAGTGGGTACTTAGCGCTATTACCCCATTATATTGTAGCCGGCATCTACATAAATAATTTCACCAGTTACGCCGCGGGATAGGTTGCTTAACGTGACCAGTGTCATCTCCGCTACTTCTTCTTGTGTTACGTTACGTTTCAAAGGAGCATTCTCTTCAATTTGAGTCAAAATTTTATTGAAAGAAGCGATGCCTTTTGCGGATAGTGTCCGAATTGCACCAGCTGAAATTGCATTGACACGGATATTATCTTTTCCAAGGTCAAACGCCAAATACTTAACAGATGCTTCAAGCGAGGCTTTCGCAACTCCCATTACATTATATCCGTCAAGCACACGCTGTGCCCCCAAGTAACTCATCGTAACGATAGAACCGCCTTCCGTCATAAATGGACGAGCTTCTTTTGCCGTTGCAATAAGTGAATAAGCGCTTGTATCCTGTGCAAATGCAAATCCGCTTCTTGTCGTTTCTACAAAGTCGTTTTTTAAATCCTCAGCATGGGCAAAAGCAAGTGAGTGGACCACTCCGTGAATTGTACCGACTTCTGCGCCGATTGTACCGAACGCTTCATGGATACTTTCATCCTCGTTTACATCACACTGCACAATCAGTTTTGCCTCGTAACCCGCCGTACCTAACAGCTTTTCAAGTTTAGTGAGTGAACGCTCTTTCCGGTATGTGAAAATCACGTTTGCACCGACTGTGAAAAGTGTTTTGGCCACTCCCCAAGCAAGACTCCGTTCATTCGCCACACCCATTACCACAATATTTTTTCCTTTTAGTTTCAATAAATCTTCCATAGTAACCTCCTGATTAGGCAAGTGTAATTCAATGCCTATTATTAGTACCAGATACTAAGTGAATTATAGCATATCTGTTTCATTCGTGTGAATAACAAAAATAATAAATGAAAACGCATTCAATAATGTAACTCACGAAATAAATAAAAATACAGTTGACTTTATAATTATGCATACATATAATAAGCTTAACTTACAAACAGGAGTGATTGTCATGAAGGTAGGAATCATTGGCGCTTCAGGGTATGGTGGACTAGAGCTCATCCGGCTACTGCACAACCATCCTGAAGTTGAAAAAATTGAATTATTCACATCATCTAAAGAAGGAATTGTCTTTTCGCATAATTTTCCGCATCTAATGAATATATCCGATCAGCCACTCCAAAAAATAGAGTACGAAAAGTTAATGGAATTCGATGTCGTGTTCTCGAGTGCACCTGCGGGAGTCGCAAGTAAGCTTCTTCCTCCGTTACTAGGGAAAGGACCTCGCCTGATCGATTTGTCTGGAGACTTCCGTTTAAAAGATTTAGCTCAATATGAGCAATGGTACCAAAAAGAACCTGCACCGGCATCCGCGGTTGCGCATAGTGTATATGGTCTGACCGAATGGAATACTGATGCAATCAGACAAGCGCAACTAATAGCTAATCCTGGTTGTTATCCTACGGCGGTTCTGTTGGCGCTCTTGCCTTTACTCAAAGATAACTTGATTGATGCAACTCAATTAATCATTGATGCAAAAAGTGGTGTGTCTGGGGCAGGCAATACACCCAATAAAATGACCCATTTCAGTGAAACGAATGAAAATACAGCCATCTATAAATTGAATCAGCATCAGCATATACCAGAAATAGAGCAGGCATTTTCGATGTTTGCACAAGAAACAGCGCCCATCACTTTTAGTACACATCTAGTTCCGATGACAAGGGGAATACTCGCGACAATCTATGCACCCGTCATGGAAGGAATTACGGAGCAACAACTCGTGGATTGCTTAACGACAACCTACGCTGATCATCCATTTGTCCGAGTTATGCAAGAAAATGGAAAGTTCGGTACCAATCAAGTATACGGATCGAACTATTGTGATCTCCTCGTGAAAGTTGATCCGCGGACGAACAGGGCAACCATCGTATCTGTCATTGACAACTTAGTAAAAGGGGCAGCAGGGCAAGCCGTTCAAAATATGAACGTACAATTTGGTCTCAAAGAAATAACCGGTCTTTCACTTGTCCCGGCATTTATTTAACCTAGGGGGTATATTATGACGACAACAGCAAGAGCATTAAAACGTTTATCAGGAAATAATATCTCGTCCCCAATCGGTTTTAAAGCGACGGGGCTTCATTGTGGCATAAAATACAAGAATAATGATTTGGCTTTACTAGTCAGTGAAGTCCCGGCAAGTGTTGCGGGTGTTTTTACAACAAATGCAATTCAGGCAGCACCATTGCTTGTTACGAAAGAAGCGATAAAACAAACGGGAAAAATGCAGGCAATCATCGTGAATTCAGGAAACGCCAATGCCTGCACAGGAAAACAAGGGTTGCTAGATGCACGTCTAATGCAACAAAAGACAGCAGAAAAACTTGGAATCGCTCCTGGGTTAGTCGGAGTAGCATCTACTGGAGTTATCGGTGAAATAATGAAAATGGAACCCATTGTTAAAGGGATTCCAAAACTTCAACCAAGTTCTGCATTAGAAGGATCTATTCTATTTTCTCAAGCGATTTTAACGACAGATACAGTTACAAAAAATACTGCATACAGCACGGTAATCGACGGCAAGAAGATTACTCTTGCGGGGACAGCAAAAGGATCGGGAATGATTGACCCGAATATGGCTACGATGCTTGGTTTCATTACAACTGATGCCAACATTGAATCGGTTCATCTGCAAGCAGCTCTTAAAACTGTAACAGACGTAACGTTCAACTCAATTACGGTGGATGGCGACACCTCTACAAATGATATGGTACTAGTTATGGCGAATGGGTTAGCAGGAAATAGTGCGCTGACACCATTACATCCCGACTGGGAACTGTTCGTTAATGCATTGCACGCAGTATCCCAAGATCTTGCAAAAATGATAGCTAAGGATGGAGAAGGGGCGACAAAGCTCATCGAAGTCGAGGTATCAGGTGCAGTTTCGGATGCTGAAGCAAGAAAAATTGCCAAAACAGTCGTTGGGTCACCACTTGTAAAAACAGCCATTTTTGGTTGTGATGCGAACTGGGGAAGAATTATCGCGGCTGTCGGGTATAGTGGTGCAACACTAGATCCAAATGCCATTAAGATTAAGATGGGATCAACAATCGTAGTTGAAAACGGTGAACCTGTTCCTTTTTCTGAAGCACAACTATCCGGCTATTTGAAAAAGTCGGAAGTGAAAATTACAGTCGACCTTCACCAAGGCAACGGTCATGGGTTGGCATGGGGGTGCGATTTAACATATGACTATGTCCAAATTAACGCAACATACCGATCGTAAACGAATTGTTATTAAGCTAGGTGGCAGTATGCTTGAAGGATTGAACGAAGCCTTTTTCAATAACTTTAAACAACTGCAGGAAACAGGACATGAACTGATACTGGTTCATGGAGGGGGTCCTTTCATTAATAATGAATTGGCCAAAAACAACGTATTGTCCTCCGTGTTAAACGGTATTCGGGTGACATCGAAAGAAGCGGTAGGAATTATTCAAATGACGTTGGTGGGTCAAGTTAATCCAGCCCTTGTCCATCAATTAAATAAAGGCGGCATCGATGCGATAGGTATGAGTGGATATGACGGAAAACTACTTATATGTACAGTGCTTGATGAAGAGGTGTATGGATCTGTAGGGGAAATTCAGCATGTCCGAACAGAACTTCTGGAAAATATTCTAGCAGCAGGGCTTGTACCGGTTATTTCATGTATCGGTGCGTCAGAGGACGGTGCTCCGCTCAATATCAATGCGGATACGGTCGCTAGTAAAATAGCATTTGCGATGAAGGCGGACAGTCTTCTCCTCGTCACGGATACTCCAGGTATTCAAATAAAAGGAATTGTCCAAGAAAAAGCATCACAAATAGAAATAATGCAGTGGATTGAAACAGGAGAGATTTACGGAGGCATGTTACCGAAAGTGGAAGCTGCACTTGATTGTTTACATGCAGGCATTCCGTCCGTACAAATTGTCGGTCAGCAACTAAAAGGAACTGACATTAAATACGAGGGGGCATTCATTTGAGTACATTATTTAATAATTACGCGCGACGTTCTGTTCATCTTGTAAAAGGAAAAGGGACAATCGTCACTGATGACAAAGGGAAAGATTATCTCGATTTTACAAGTGGAATCGCAGTCGTCAGTTTAGGCCATGCAAATGAAAAACTTGTCGAAGCCGTGAAACTGCAAAGTGAGAAACTATGGCACACATCAAACTTATTTGAAAGTCCTGAACAGGAAAAACTAGCGGCTAAACTTGTGGAAGGAACTCCTTTTAGCCACGCTTTTTTCTGTAACAGCGGCGCTGAAGCAAACGAAGCAGCCATTAAATTGGCACGTAAACATACACAGAAAAATGTCATTATTACTTTTGAACAATCCTTTCACGGACGTACATTTGGCGCAATGTCCGCAACTGGGCAACCTAAAGTTCGCGAAGGATTTGGCCCGTTGTTGGAGACATTCCGCATTATTCCTTACAATGACGTAGCGCAATTGGAAGCAGCGATTGACGGAGATGTAGCTGCAATCATGTTAGAAGTTATTCAAGGTGAGGGTGGCGTTCATCCAATCGAACCTGAATTTGCACAAAAAATAACGGAAATTTGTAAAACAAACGGAATTTTATTGATTGTCGATGAAGTGCAAACAGGAATCGGTCGATCGGGGACCCGTTATGCCAGTGAACAGACGGTTCTAAGACCCGATATTATGACACTTGCCAAAGGATTGGGAGGAGGATTCCCGATAGGGGCTATGCTTGGGTCAAGCG
This sequence comes from Sporosarcina sp. Y838, assembly GCF_056786515.1. Taxonomy (NCBI): domain Bacteria; kingdom Bacillati; phylum Bacillota; class Bacilli; order Caryophanales; family Caryophanaceae; genus Sporosarcina; species Sporosarcina sp. Y838. Next base: position 14,123 of record NZ_JBXCJD010000008.1, read on the forward strand.
AGCTCTTCGATTCATTTGGACCTGGTACCCATGGCACAACATATGGCGGTAACCCACTTGCCGTTGCGGTTGCACAAACAGTCGTAGATATTGTTTTCGAGAAAGAGTTCTTGCAAGAAGTTAAAGACAAGTCAAACTACCTTGTTGAAAAGGTGCAGACGCTATTACCGGAGGATCAATTTTCAATTCGTGGTGCTGGATTGTTATTGGGGATTCAATGCCGTGAAGACGTGTCTTCATACATTCAACAGGCAGAAGAGGCAGGGTTACTGCTCGTCCAAGCAGGAAGTAACGTTATTCGACTTTTACCGCCTTTAACAGTTACATACGAAGAGATGGATAAAGCAGTGGATATTATTACTACCATTTTGCTAAGTGAAAAAGTGACAACAAACTACTAGCGTACTTGAATTAAAGTGTTCAGTGAAGCACTATTCAATTGACCTAGTCAAATTGTCTAGTAAGTTGACTAGATCAATTATTAATTTCAATTGACCTAGTCAATTATTCTGGTAAATTGACCTAGTCTGAAGGTACACCAAAAGGACCTGCTACTATATAGCGGGTCCTTTTGGTTTTCAACTAATTGCTAGGCCTTTTATACAGTTTAATGTCAATATTCTAAACCCTCGGAATCATATTGGATAAATATTGAAACTTATTTTGTGAAAACACTGTATAGTAAGAGACTTCATTAGATAATATACAGGAGGTAAGAAAATGACAGATAGTGAGAGAATCAATCTATTCATGGGTATTCGAAACTTCCGTGAAAAACAAGTAACCATAGGATTAACACTGGAAGAAGAAAAGTCATTATCTACATTATTAAAACAAATGGAAGAAGATATTGAAAAAGTACATAAAACAATATTGAACTATAACGATGAGCAAATGAAAACCCCCATAAAAATGGAGGCAATTCGAAATGTCACATTTGTTGAAAGTCCGGTCAAACAGAACTTAGTTGATAAGTTAATGAAAAAAGAGCCAATTATCTATTATAAACTTCAAGTGTCCAGTTGGGATGATCTTGACACTTATCAATTGCCGTATCACTTTGCGTTAGAAATGAAGAAATTCATCGAAGAGGTTGGATTAGGAAGTAAGTGGAATACCTTGTTGCCGGTAACCATGGAAATGTCACCAACTGAAAGTTTAGATAAAGAAGAAGTTGAATGGTTGAATTTACTACCCGATCCCAAATGGTGTTTAGCTGCTTTTAATGAAGTGGATGAGCTGGAGAAACGGGCACAAAGGCATAGCGAAGAAATGCATGAGAGCATTATATGGTTAAAAGAACAATGGCAAGATGGCTATCAGATTTACATTGACTTCACTGAAATGGAATTTATACAAATTCAGTAATAATAATTTTGTTGATGAAGTAGGCGGTTCTGATGAAAAAAAATAAGAAAAAGATAGAGAACGATTGGAAACGGATAGGATATGAAGTAGCGGGATTCATTTTTTTCATTTTTCTCATAGGGGTTATCATCATAAATTGGCAACGGAACGAGGACGTAAAAAAAGAACAATTGATGAATGCCACGATTGCGGGTGTTTTTGATAAAACTGCTGAAAAGTATTTGTTAGATGGATTGTCCTATATCGTACTTCTTAGGCCGCAGCTCTTGGAAAAAACGACACAAAACATTGAAGATGGCTATAAAGTTTCTGTATCTAAAAAAGAATTTGAAAGACTTGAATTTGGAGATAAAATCGACGGTTTTAATATTCAAGGTGTTTTTAACACGCAGAGGGAACTGGAATCTGAATATCGCGGTTTTTATTTCACGTTGTTCTTAGTCGGTATTTATCCAATGGGCTATATTTTATATTTATTGTTCAAATTTAAAGGGTTTGAAGCGTTTCTGGACAGACATGACTTCGGTTTGAGCATTATATTTAATATTATAACTTGGGGCGGCTTATTTCTAATGCTTGTATTTTGTTATCGCGAAATGACCGCAGACTTGAAAAATGGTTATGAAAAGTATTACGGGAAAGATTATATTGAAACCATTGCCACAATAACGGATCATTCTCTTGATCATGGAACTGGCAACGATCACCAGACCTATTATTATTTGGCACTTGCTTACGAAGACACAAATGGTGAACCAATTAATCTAACAAAAGAAGTAAAAAAGAACACATATCTTAAATACCGGGATGGCGTATTACCGATTAAATATAAGAAAGATAATCCATATAACGCATTCGCGCGGCATACAGAAGGACGAGATATACTAGACTTTCTTTTTACACCGGCATTTTTTATGCACTGTCTCATGATTGTACTGACTGCACTTATCAGTTACGCGCTATATTTGATGAATCGAAAACGAAAAACAGGAAGTTATTGGAGCTAATCAAATAAAAAGTGAAAAGTGTAACTTCTTCCAGTGAACTCGTCAAATTCGATTTGTTTGGTAGCTATTCAGCCCATGCAGATGAACACCAGCTACAGGAAGTCAGTAGCGGTAAAGAAGAAAACGCGACAAACTATATGAAATTTACAGGGGTTATTCAAGAAGCTGAAAAGGATGGAAAAAGACGCGGGTCACACTTGATAATGATAAGGGATTAATCATGATTTTGCGTATTAATGATAATACCCTGAAGTTTAACGGTGGAACAACAAAGCACCTTAACCTAGCGGATCTTAAAAAAGGGGCAAGCATCGAAGCTTATTATGATAAAAATAAACCGATGATTTTGATTTACCCAGCAACAGTCACTCCTGAAATCGTCCATGGTGAAGTGAAAATTGCTAAATTTGATAAAAAACTTCTTAGCTTAGATAACCAATTGAAATTGAATATCGGTGAAGATACAATTCTCTTAAATCAGCAAGGCAAGAAAATTAAAGAAATAGATTTACACGACAAAGAGTTAGCTATTTTCTATTCCGCAACAACAAAAAGTATACCGGCTCAAACAACGCCTACCAAAATCATTGCACTTGATTATATAACAGAGGAAATGGTGAAATTACAAGAACTCATTGCAGTAGATCATTACATGAAAAAGGGTACATAGATGATTTCACTTCGTAAAGTGACTGAGCATCTAGGTTATCATGTTCTATCTCAACCAAAAATCGGCGGTGTACTAGTTACACTTGGCAACAGCTCATTCACAATTCAACGCGGAGACAAAATGTATGGCTTTAACAAGAGCGTTGGTAAATTCGAAGTTGCACCTGAATTGAAAGTTATGAAAACGTACGTTTCAGAAGATTTTCTTGAACTATTAATTCAACACTAACAATCAAAAAGCGTGGCATATATAAAAAGTATGAAACGATGGGACTGCCCTTAACAAGGCAGACGTTTCATACTTTTTCTTTGCACTTTTATCAGGAAAGACTATGCGGAATTTTCTTTCTATTGTACTATTGAGTATAGAGTCTGTTAGTAGAAAAGGAGAATCTAAATGACGAAAAAATTTATGGTGATTTTTACCGCAATCCTCCTTATGTTTACCGCAATAGATACAGTTTTTGCTGCACCTTTATTCAAAGACGTTACAGACAAGCATGCATCGAAAGCGGAATTGGACTTTTTGGCGAAGCGAGGTATTATTTTTGCAAATCCATCGGAGAACTTTGGTGTGAATGAAGAAATTACACGCCTAGAAGCTTCGGCTATGATTATTAAGGCACTCGGTCTCGATACTTTGAATCGGCCGGATCCGAATTTCTCCGACGTTACTATTGAAGATGAGGGTTATGCCATCGTTGCAACAATGGCAGATGAAGGTATTATGAAAGGCAATGCAAGCGGAGAGTTCATGCCGAACAACAAGTTAACAAGGGGACAGATGGCGGCAATCCTAGTGAGTGCATTTAAATTGCAAGGTACTACTAAACATTCTTTTAAAGATGTCAATGCATCAAACTGGGCATCAAATTCTATTAAAACGCTATATGCCAATGAAATCACAGTAGGCTATCCAAACAATACTTATAAACCGACAGCCTTCATAACGAAAGCTAATTTTGCTGTGTTCCTTGCACGTATACTAAATCCCGAATTCAAAAAGAAACCTGTCTGTTCGAAGGTAGACAGTAAAAAAACTGCTGTTGTCAACGTTCAAGTGACAAACTTGTGGAAATCACCCAATAAAAACCGCGTAGTGGATCGGCCTTCTATTTCCAGTCCTACCGATATTCAAAAATGGGCTAAAAGTATGTCCGTAAGCCAAAAGTTATGGCTTGTAGGAAAGACGGATACGCAAGCTTTATACGGACAGGAAGTCGTTATTTTAAAAAGTAGTGGAAATTGGCATGAAATTGCTGTGAAGGATCAATATTCGCCCAGGAACAAAGCGGGATATCCCGGTTGGGTCCCGAAAACACACATAACTGAAACAGCTTCCAATTACACTGATTGCCAAATAGCAATCGTAGATACAAATATTGCCACTCTTTATAATGAACCCAAAAAAGCAAGCAAATTTATGGATATTAGCTATACGACAATTCTACCTGTCATAAAAGAAGAAGGAGACTGGATTCACGTTCAAACACCGGCAAGTGGGGTGAAGTATTTACGCAAACAAGATGTGAAAATCGTTAAAAATTTCGCATCAATACAAAAACCGACTCAAAAAGACATTGTCGATAGCGCAAAAATGTTCCTGGGTCTTCCATACATCTGGTCAGGCATATCAGGCTTCGGCTTCGATTGTTCAGGTCTTATTCATTCAGTTTACAAAAATCATGGCATTATGATTCCGCGCGATTCGTTTGTTCAGGCGGTAAACGGTACTCCTGTTGCCAAGAAAAATATGCAACCCGGAGACTTGTTATTCTTCGCTTACAATCAAGGAAAAGGGAAGGTGTACCACGTAGGAATGTATATCGGGAATAACCAAATGATTCATGCCCCGAATTCGAGCAGAAAAGTAGAGATTATATCTATCAATACACACCCATACAAAGTAAACTTTTCAGGGGCCAGAAGGTATTTAAAGTAACGTGTATTTCTGAAGATGTGATGGGGAAATAACAATAAAGCATCCTTCGGGGTGCTTTTTAATTTAAGGGGTTTATCGGAGTTAGGAGATAAAGAATAGCCAAACAGGACTCCAATTTATTCATTGGGTCCTGTTTTGGTGTATTTAGCTAAAACAAAGCAACATTCTGCTGCTTTTTATTGTTCTTTACTCTAAGTAAGTCCGCTAGCGTAATAACTCCCTTATCTTCAAGACGCTTCAATAATTCGATAAATAAATGAGCGGTTGTCAGGGCATCCCCTAGTGCGCGGTGTCGCTCAAATATTTGTGTACCAAATATCCGCGCGTATTCTTCCAAATCAAACTGATCCCATGATGGATTTAAATAATTGATTAAATCAAATGTATCAAAGGTAGAAGGCACTTCATATGTACATTTAACTCGCTGTAATTCTCTTTTTAAAACCAGAGTGTCAAAACTTAAATGGTGACCAATCCAACCCCCACTATTCGTATCTTTAAAGAATTGAAAGTAGCTTTCGATTGCTTCAAGTGGGGTAGGTGCATTGTCTACATGATGTTGTTCAATAGATGTCAACTTCGTAATATGTTCGGGTATAAGACGTGATGGTTTTACAAATGTCTGAAATACACTGTCAGTGACTACACTATTTTCAATATGGACAGCACCTATTTCAATCAGACGATCATCTGCAGAAATTGCAAATCCTGTCGTTTCAGTATCGAAGACGGTAAACGGCATATTTCTAAGCTTTGTATCTAGCAAAAATGATTGTTCCAGTTTATAGTTTGATTGTTGTTTTTTCCAAAACATAGCTTCCCCTCCAATTAATATCTCAAAATTATTTATAACTTTGCAAGTAAATGTGATTGCAAGGCGTGGACTGTTGTTAACATAGTCGTTAATTCATCCCGTTCCCATTTGCGAATCGACGCAAAGTGAATTTCAGTTGTAATAGATTCACCACGCAGATGCTTTTTCCATGATAGTCGAATCCTTGTTTTTAGGGCAATTTCATATGCATGACGAATATCATCTGCAAAACCAGCGGACAGTTCTCCTTCTTTCACCAGGTCGTCGACTAATTGCAGTGGCGTGCCGTTAATGATGTTTTTTTGTACACCCAATATTTGTAGGCAATGGTGCATGGGAAATAAAGCATGTTTTTTGATATCGAATATATCACGGTTACCCCTTGCTTTAAATAAAGCAAGAAAGGAATGATTAACTAGTGGTATGGGCCTATTCTGTTCCTGTTGCGCCATATAATAAAGGAAAGTTTGTGAGGATTTCAATTGTATTTGTACCATCCGGGAAAAGCGATTATTTAACGATGCATCTCCCATCAGAAAACGAAAAGATAAAAAATTATAGCCTAGTAAAATATCATCATCGGTTGCCTTCAACGCCCAACTCCGAAGTCTCTTCTGCCAATCGGAAATGGAACCGCGCCATAGTGACTCACTAGACATCATTTTTCCATCACATCTGGAAAAACCGGCATTCTCCATATGCCAAACTATCGCATCTCCAAGCTGTAAAAAATAATTATCTACTTGTTGTTTGTCTTTCTCATCTGGATTAGCATAAACAAGGAAATGATCTTGATCTGTCAACATGAATTGTTCTCCTCTGGCCCCACTGCCCATCTGATACCACGCATAAGGAACGGGTGGAGTGCCTTCTACCTTGTACCTCCAACCACCGCACAGCGAGTTTCACACAATGTCGTGCGAGTCGGTCATATAACTTTGTAATTATCTCCATCAAGTGGATGGTAGAAATTTCATCGTTAATTAAACTCGATAGCACATCGTAAATTGCATTTTTTATTGCAGGTAAACTATCTATAGAAGAAGCCTCAATCGTTTTTAAGATACCCATCGATCCACGATCCCGTTTTGTAATCAAATTTGACAGTGTAACAACGCCAACCAGTCGATTATCTTCGACGACAGGTAAGTGCTTTACTCCGTACTTATAGAATGCCGACAGGACCTCGTAATAGTAATCATGACGGGAAATCGTATGAGGTTTTTTCGTCATTATATCTATGGCTTTCAGTTCACTATTATAACCTTGAGCAAGGACTCTTTGTACTAGGTCTTTTTCTGTTATGATTCCTGTTAATTGCTCTTTTTGATCAACTACTAGAATCGAACTGATTGAGTTATCAATCATGCTACGCGCTATTTGTCTTAATGCCGTATCTTCAGTAATAGTAATGGCAGGAGAATTCATAAAGTCCTCAACACGACGTACGTATGGCTCGCTTTCTCCCCACTCATCTGACAACTTCATTTGCTCACCTAAGGAAGCATAGACATTTGCCAGTCGTATAGACATACTTTTCAAAATAGCATCACGGACGTCAGTATCATCTATTCTCTTCTTCACGACAGAAATAGGAACCTGTAAGCAATAGGAATCTTCCAGTACTACCATTTCAAGATGATGCCAATCGAGTGGTCGACTTGACTCGCCTAGGTAATAAGCGATGTTTGAAAAACCGATTATCTCACCTTCCTGAACTTCTTCAATAGCATAGGATGTCTCATCATCACCAATTATGAATATTTCTGCAGAACCTTTTATGATAAGGAATAATCCTTCGTGGGGGGTTCTGAAGTAGTCCGTCTTTCCAGCCTTTTGGTAATAGGTGAGTTTGCATTCAGACATTAGTTCGCTAAATGCCGTGTCGGATAATCCTTTAAATAATAGCTGCTCATGTACTAACTCATAGATTACTTTTGTTCGCTGCTTATCATTCATTGTCATCACCTTCGTCTTTTGATAGAAAAATCTCCCTCATCTAATTAAAAATAGAGAGGGAGGACTTTTTTTATTACTTGATTAACGCTCAAGTTCTCTATAACCTGTTTCCGCTCTGAACTTCACTTCAGCATAAGAAACTTCATCAGCTTCGTGTTTTTTAGATGAAACGAGCGTACCAATAATTGCTGCTAAGAATCCTGCTGGAACAGAAATAATTGCAGGGTTCGCATAAGGGAAGAGTGGTTGTCCAACAAAGAACGCGGCTCCTTCAACAGGGTTAATAACACTTGGACTTACTGCAACCAGAACAAGTGCAACAATCAAACCGGTTAACATGGAAGCAACTGCACCTGTCGTATTAAACCTTTTCCAATAGATGGTGAATAGAATTGTCGGAACGTTTGCAGAGGCGGCAATACAGAATGCGAGTGAAACAAGGAACGCGACATTCAATTTTTCCGCACCAAGCGCTAAAAGAATAGAGAAAACAGAAACAGCAATTGCTGCGTATCTTGCGGCTCTAACTTGTTGTTTCTCTGTAACTTTACCTTTTTTAATAATTTCTCCGTAAATATCATGTGCAATCGCTGAAGCGCCTGACAATACAAGACCGGCAACAACTGCTAGAATCGTCGCGAAGGCAACCGCTGCAACGAATGACTCAAGTGCTGATCCCCCCAACACACCCGCTAACATTGGTGCGGCCATGTTTCCGGCAGCATTTTCGGCAATGATTGCATCTACGCCAACAAACTTAGCTGCACCGAAACCGAGGAAAATTGTTAGAACATAGAATATACCTATTATCCAAACCGCATAAATTACAGAAGAACGAGCTGTTTTCGCGTCTTTTACTGTAAAGAAGCGCATTAAGATATGGGGCAAACCAGCCGTACCTAAAACCAGTGCTATTAGGACGGATATTAGACCAATCGGGTCTTTATAGATTATCCCGGAATGTAAGAAGGCTTCACCATGTGGCGTAGCTGTTCTCATGGCGTCAAACATACCGATAAAGTTGAAGTTGAATTTTAATAGGACAAGGAACGAAATAACAATGGTACCTATCATAAGTAAAATGGCTTTAATAATTTGAACCCAACTTGTTGCAGTCATACCGCCGAATAGGACATAGATTGTCATCATTACACCAACGATTAGAACTGCAATCCAATAGTCGATTCCTAGAAGTAATTTTATCAGGGCACCAGCACCTACAAGCTGAGCCAGCATATAAAATAAAACAATCGTAATTGTATTTAATGCTGCGGCGCCACGAACTTTTCTTGCCCCAAAACGTGCACCAATCATATCTGCCATAGTAAACTTCCCTAGATTACGCAGTGGCTCTGCAATTAGAAACAAAACTACTAGATAAGCTGTCAACCAACCAATACTATAGTAAAAACCATCAAATCCATTTAAAGAGATTGCTCCTGCAATTCCTAGGAATGATGCAGCAGACAGGTAGTCTCCAGCAATCGCCATTCCGTTTTGCCAACCGGTTAATGATCCCCCAGCCGTGTAAAAATCACTTGCAGTTGTAGTTTGTTTGGCCGCCCAGTATGTAATCCCCAGTGTAAGCCCAATTACTGCAACGAATATTGCGATTGATATAATATCATCCACTTGTAAGTACCCCCTTTATTTCACAACATTTTTCTTTATAATATCTTCAACGTCCAAGTCGAAACTTTTCGCTTTATTCATGTAGATTGATGTAAATACCCATACCATGATGAACATGCTTAGTGAGTACACCCATGTCCAAGTCATCCAACCAATGGCACGATTCTCAAGAATGTTTGTATATCCTGTAAGAAGAGGCAGTGTAAAATAGGCAATAAAAAAGAAAATAATATACGGTGTAGAAAATATTCTTTTTCGTTTTACTAAATTTTTGAATTCAGGTGTATTGATGATTTTTTCATAATCCAACTTCACACTCGCTGGGTTATCTTTTGAACTTTTACTCACGATTTCATCCCCTTTTTTTAAAAAAGTATTTAAAACTTGTTGGCCATTGGAAATGTAACCTCCTTTTACATGAGAGCGTTTTCAAATTATGTAAAAATTGTTGTTAAACTAGTAAAATGTGAATAATTTAACAGGAAGCTAAGTCCACATTACCAAATATTCTGTCAACGTACAAGTTATTTTTTCTAAATAATGAATTTTCTGATGCATCTATGCGATTAAAAAAATGAAAACTTACCGAATGAAGAGAAATTTGTCGATATAATTGTTGGAATAATGAATCCGATCGACCTGGAATTTGCTTTCTATTTGGTTGCTAGCCTAGAAAATCTTAGCGAAGGTAAAATACAGAGAGTCAAAGGACTACTATGTAACCTTTCAACATATTGATAGGAGAACGGTGAGGGTTAAGAAACGTAGGCTTATCAAGAAAATCTAAAAAAAATACCCATTATCTTCGTCAAGGAAGATGATGGGTATTTTTAAAAAAGGACTAACTTATTCTCCAGTTTCTGCAGTGAATTTACGTTGCCCAAGTTCTTTTTCATAAATATACAATGCGTTTTTATCTTCTCCGATGCGTTTCAGGTACTCGATATGTGTATCGAAGGCTGCTTCCTCTTCAACTTGCTCGTCCAAGAACCATCTCAAAAATGAAATCGTAGCATGTTCTTTTTCTTCCCAAGCTAGGTCCGTTAATTCATAAAAGTTCTTTGTAACTCCTTTTTCTTGTTGTAAACCTGATTCGAAAGTATCTAATACTGATTCAAATTCAATTTTTGGCTCAGACGTTGCGGAGAATTTTGCATGTAACCCGCGGTCATTCATATAGTTGTAAATCTTCATACCGTGAAAACGTTCTTCTTCGGCTTGTTGAAGATAATAATTGGCAAAGCCACTATAATTAGTGTGTTCACAATAAGCAGCCATTGCCATATAAGATTGTGCAGCGTCGAATTCATTGTTCATTTGCTGATTGAGTGCTTCTGCTAGTCGTTGACTGATCATATCCATCACTCCTTTTAATGTTAGGAAATACCTTCCTATAGCATAGCCTAATCTATCCTTTCAATCACGTATTTTGATTGAAAAAACGGAATTTTGTTGTATGAGGAATTTTGGTGGAGGAAAGACTAACTTATTGTTGAATCTTTGGGCAATGTATAATTGAGAATAAAAGCGAGTGCACGGCACCCCCCGGGAATGGAGGAGGGAAGGTGTACGAACAAATTAAATGCGGACTTAAACTGATTAAGGATAAACAGGAGGAATAAAAATGAGTATTTTTGATGGAATAATGGGGAATGCATCTGAAATTGATGTTAGCAAAGTAGAGAAGGAAATGAAGGATTTACTTACACCAACTGAAAAAGTTGAGCATGCATATAAATTAATTAGAGATCTGTTGATATTTACGGATAAGCGTCTAATTCTTGTGGACAAACAGGGCGTCACAGGAAAGAAAAGTGAATATCATTCTATTCCATATAAAAGTGTTGTACATTTCTCAATTGAAACTGCAGGAACGTTTGATCTCGAAGCGGAACTGAAAATCTGGCTATCGGGAAGTTCTGCACCAATTCAAAAGAAATTTAATAAATCCTTGAATGTTTATAAAGTACAAAGCGTGCTAGCAGAATATGTTTTGAAATGAACTAGGTCAATTTAAGGTGACTAGTTCCTGATTTTGTGCTTGATAAAAAAACTCCTCATGTAGTTGCTTGAGGAGTTTTTTTATAGCATATAAGTGTTGCAGGTCAGGCAATTTCAGATGAACTATTAAAGTTTCGCGTATTTAGGATCAGCCACTTTTACAAGTTGCTTACCTAGATTCGTTCCTTTAAATAAACCAAGGAATGCCTCTGGTGTATTTTCAAATCCTTCTACAATTGTTTCTTCATATTTCAGTTTACCTTGCAGTAGCCATTTAGCTAAGTCAGTAAATCCTCTTTCAAAATCAGTAGCAAAATCGCCTAGGGTGAAGCCTTGCATCATAGCGCTCGTCTTAATCATAGCCGATTGAATACGTGGTCCAGCATCTTTTCCTTCTGCGTTGTAGGAAGAGATTGATCCGCATAAAGGAATACGGGCATTTCGATTTAGCATAGTAAAAACAGCGTCTGAAACGTCCCCGCCGACATTATCGAAATAGACATCTACTCCGTCAGGAACGGCATTTTTAAGGTCTGTCCAAAAACTTTCTTTCTTATAATTCACAGCTGCATCAAAGCCGAGTACATTCAATAAGTAGTCAATCTTTTCATCTGAACCAGCAATACCTACTACTTTTGCCCCTTTGATTTTCGCGATTTGTCCAACTGCTGAACCAACGGCCCCGGCAGCACCAGAAACGACGACTGTTTCACCTTCTTGAGGTTTTCCGATATCAAGCAATCCAAAATATGCAGTTAAACCTGTCAAACCGAGAATACCTAAATGTGTTGAAATAGGTGCCAACTTAGGGTCTATTTTGCGAATTTCATTTTCAGTGGCTACGGTATATTCAGCCCAGCTGAGATTTCCAGTAATTACATCACCTTGTTTGAAGGCGTCCGACTTGGATTCAATCACCTCACCCACGACACCCCCAGAAATGACCTTATTCAATTCAAATGGAGCTATATATGACTTGGCATCTCGCATTCTTCCACGCATGTATGGATCTACAGACAAATAAAGTGTCCGTACTAAAATTTCATTCACTTTTGGTGAGGGAACTGAACTTTTTACAAAGGTAAAGTCTTCTTTGGTAGGCATTCCATTGGGCCGATTTGCTAGATGAATTTCCTGTTGTATCAATTGTGTCATTGCAATTCCTCCTTTGTAGTTTGCCGAATGAGTTGGCAATAGCAAACCCTAACACTCAGGAGTAACCAAGGTCAATGATTATAGACTGGTGTCTCATCTTCATTGATTTGCTATTTTTCCGAATTGCTATGGTGTTGGCACCGGTGTCATAATCTCAGCAGACACCTGTGGAGGAATCCCAAAATAGTATCCAAAAGTGTTGTAATTATAGTTAACTATAACTATTATGTTATTAATATGAACTAGTGGAGGACTTTAAATAAACATGAAGAAAAAGCACATACTTTTTTTGGCTTTGACCTTAATAGTGGCTTTACCAACGTCAGCTACTGTTGTATTAGCAACTAACGAGGCGGAAGTTCAAGCTGTTAAACAAGTAGAAGTCACGACTGCCGCAAAATTTACGGATATTCCAAATAGCCATTGGGCGAAAAATGAAGTTATGCAACTTGTGGAGATTGCTTCCAAAGCATCGTTTTTATCTAATGAACAGTTAGGATACACAACGAAAATAAAGAACGGATAGCGTAATATTGGATTAACGCAATATCTTCCTGAAGAGGAAGAACGAAAGGATGCATTATGAACCTCGTTCTTGGCTTAATCATAAAGAAAACACGAATTGAATAGAAGTCTGCTAGGGGAGCCAATTTGGCTGAGACACATGATGCATGTAAACCCTTCGAACCTGATCTAGTTTATGCTAGCGTAGGGAAGCAACTGGACTCTACATCAAATGAATGTAACTACGTAGAAAACAGCCGCTTTCCGATTATGGAAGGCGGCTGTTTTCTGTTCCATCGCAAATTCAATGAACTAGGGATTTCCCATCATACACGCTTCGGCGCATTCGCTCTGTTAATGCACCGAATTCAATATTGCAATCTATCAAGTATGGATTTACTTTACTAAACATTAAATAAAGAATGGATGATTGAAATGGAAAATAGTATTAGCAACTTGGTTGATGAACGTCAAGAGGAGTTATTGCAATTACTTGCAGATCTAGTTAGTTTTCCGACAATCAGCCCTCCCGCAAGAAATACAGCCGGGGTGCAGCAGTATATTCAAGAGTTTTTAAAACTAGAAAAATTCGATACAGCCAGTTGGGATGTGTTCCCTGGTGATCCAAACGTGGTAGGCATAAAAAAAGGGACAGATGGAGCTCTGTTTAACAGCTTACTCATTAATGGTCATATTGATGTTGCGGAAGTTAGGGATGAAACAGAATGGACTGTGCCTGTCTTTAAACTGACAACTAAAGATGGAAATGCATATGGACGAGGAACTTCCGATATGAAAGGTGCAGTGGCAGCGACTTTACTAGCCGTAAAATTATTAAACGAACTAGGTGTGGAACTGAAAGGTGATTTGCAGATTCAGACTGTCATTGGGGAGGAAGCAGGAGAAGCTGGAACACTTTCGTGTATGGAAAAAGGCTATACAGCAGACTTTGCACTCGTCGTCGATAGTAGCAATCGCCAAATTCATGGCCAGGGCGGTGTAATAACCGGCTGGATAACGATTAAAAGTGAGGAAGTTTACCATGATGCAATGAGGATGAGTATGCTTCATGCGGGCGGAAACATTAATGGGGCCAGTGCGATTGAGAAGATGATGAAAGTAATTGCCGGGCTACAAGATTTAGAGCGTCACTGGGCCGTGACAAAACAATATCCAGGTTTTGCACCTGGTAGCAACACCATCAATCCTGCAGTTATAGAAGGCGGAAGACACGCGGCTTTTGTAGCGGATGAATGCCGGCTTTGGATCACCGTTCACTTTTATCCGAATGAAACCTATCAATCTGTGATAAATGAAATCGAAGAACATTTGAACCATGTAGCAAAAGCTGATCCGTGGTTAAGAGAAAATCCCATTCACTATCGCTGGGGTGGAAAATCGATGATTGAAGAACGCGGGGAAATATTCCCTGCACTTGAAATGAATGAGGGGCATGCGGCCGTTCAACTTCTAGCATACTGTCATGAACACACCGAAAAAAGTCCCGTAATCATCGGCATGTCAAGAACAGTAACAGATGCAGGATGGCTAGGCGAAGCAGGGATTCCCACAGTTATTTATGGTCCTGGGAAGTTGGAAGAGGCCCATACAGTTGATGAAAAAATAAACATTGGAGAACTAATGGCTTTTACAAAAACGCTTATGATATTTATAAATAAGTGGTGCAATTTAAAAAGAATGGAGAGCAAGTAATCTCCCCATTCATCTAATACTATTATGCTATTATATGTTGCTTAATTAGTGAAGTCATTTCTAATACGTCATCAAATAGTTGGTTTGTTTCAAGAGGTAGATGATCAAAGGATAACCTTACCTAGTGGTCTCCCGTCGAACGATTGGAGCTACTTCTGTTGCTAACATTTCAATACTTGCTGCGACTGAAGAAAACGGCAAGCCTCCGATATCCATTTGTGCAATGAAGCGTTGGTGTCCAAATAATTCGTGTTGGTGAAGAATCTTCTCGACTATTTGCTGAGGGCTGCCAACAAATAGTCCGGTTTCGGGACTGGCCATATGGTCGAAATCAGAACGAGAAATTCTCGTACTCATTCCACGTTGTTTGTTCACGTACCCCCAGTAATTTGCATAGTAGGGATAGAAATCGTCTTTTGCTTGTTGTGAAGTCTTTGCTATATACGTGTGTCCAGTTACAGCTATTTTTAAATCCTCTTCAAGATGCCCTGCATCTTTGCCTGCTTGACGATACAAATCAACAAGTGGCTTAAAACGAATTGGGTCGCCGCCAAGTATGGCTAATGCTAAACCAGTTCCAAGTTTGCCTGCTCGTATTGCACTTTCAGGTGTGCCACCGACACCAACCCAAATCGGCAGTTTATCTTGAACAGGCCGGGGGGCAATCATAGAATTAGTTAGAGGCGAACGGAATGACCCATTCCAACTGACGATTTCATTGGCATTCAATTGTTGGAGAAGTCGAATGTTTTCATCGAAGAGCTCGTCATAATTGTTTAAGTCATGGCCGAATAACGGAAAGGATTCTACGAATGCACCACGACCTGTAATAATCTCAGCACGGCCATTCGAAATCAAATCCAGTGTTGCAAAATCCTCGAATAGACGAACGGGGTCGACCGTACTCAAAATAGTCGTTGCACTCGTCAATTTAATACGCTTTGTGTTTTGTGCCACTGCTGCAAGAACAACTGGCGGAGCCGATACTGCATAATCCAAGCGATGATGCTCACCGACACCAAAAATATCAAGTCCGACTTCTTCAGTCAGCTTTCCAATAGCCATTACTTCATGAAGGCGCTGTTGAATACTAATTGTATTTCCAGTTTGAGGATCTGGACCAAGATCCCCGAATGTATATATTCCAATCTCAATTCCAGATTTCTTGGTTTCATTTGGCATAGTACTCATCTCCCAAAACTTAGTTATTTTGCTTCAGAAACAAGAGTAAAACGTTCATTTATATGTTGAGGATTCTCGATTTCATCAAGAACTGCGACTGCGTAATCTGCATAACTTACGTAGCTATCACCTTTTGAATTTACCATTAAATTGTCTTTTCCTTTTTGATACGAACCCGTTCTTTTTCCTTCAGGATTGAAGAATGCTGCTGGGCTAATGAATGTCCATTTAACTCCACTCGTCTTTTGCAGATCTAGTAAGTTCTGTCCTTGATTGGAAGCAGTTGCAAAGTATTCTTTAGGGAATTCGGGTGTGTCAATTAGGCGGATGGTTTTAGCTTCATCTACAAACAAGCTACCTGCACCACCTATAACAATTAATCTTGTTTTGGGAGCAGCCTTAAACACTTCAATTAATGCTTTTCCAGCATCTACATGGAGGTGTTCTTGTCCTGCAGGTGCGCCGAATGCATTTACGACAACATCAAATTGCTGAATGTCTTCAGCTTGCAGGTCAAATATATCTTTTTCGAGAATGTTCGTTTTTTCCCCAGACATTTTTGCTGCGTTTCTAACGATAGCTGTAACTTCGTGTCCTCGGTCAATCGCTTCTTTTACAATAAGACTTCCTGCTTTTCCTGTTGCTCCGATAATTCCAATGTTCATGACAATTCCTCCAGTTTTTGGCACATATATACTAATATGCTCCTAATGATTTGTAGCTATTCATGATAACGATTTAGAATGTAACTGTAATGGTTACAGTTACAACGGTAATCAAAAAACCGAATAAACTATCCAATTTTTTGTGTTAATACCGATATTAACTCTTCCATCGAAATTTCATGTAAAACAGATTCCATCGCATCTTGAGCCCGTAGTAAAATCAGTTCAAGAACAGCCTCGATATTGGCACCAACAGGGCAATTTGGATTTGGTTTTTCATGAAATTGAAAAAGCTCGCCTTCTTCTACGACTTCAACTGCCCTGTACACATCGAGCAGGGTAATATCTTTTAATGATTTTTGAAGTGTAGCTCCTCCAAGACCTCGCCGAACTTGAATAAGTCCTGCGTTTCTTAGTTTACCAATTACTCTTCGTATGACTACAGGATTTGTATTCACACTTTCCGCAATCCATTCAGAAGTGCAAAGCTCGTTTCTTTCGATTGCTACGAGGGATAGAATATGAACTGCAACTGTAAAGCGACTACTGATTTTCATTGCAAGTAACCTCCCGATGTAATCATTATAGTTACATCAGATGATGATTGTCAATTTTTATAATTTAAGTGAAGGGGGAATCTTGTGAATCAAGTAGAAATCCCTGTTTTATAGCAGTAAAAAAGTTCGGTTGAATGATATCAGCGGGTCACAAATTTAATGCGACTGATGCATTTGTACATATTGAAGAGTTAGGTAGTTTGGCTTTTAGAACTAACATCATTCCTAAGCCTTTCAATAATTCTTCTTTTTCGGTAAAGCATTTTACCAGCTTCAGCAATATCACTCACAGCAGAGCGATTGATGAATGCGCCGAACACGAGCCCTGCGATAGGTACCATTTGAAATAGCTTTTTCCAACCGAATTGATCCCGGAAAGAAAAAACGACCTCGCGCCAGCCTTGCAGTTCAGAAAGAACTTCGCGTTTTGTAGAGTCATCGGGATTATCGAATTGAGACAATTGTGTAAGAATGGCTTGTTTACCTACAATGTCAGCAGATACAAATTGCATGCATTTTACGATAAACAAACGTTCCTCTTTTACTTTAGGATCATAACCATAACAAATCGCAATATCCTGTAATGTTTTTAGCTGTAAACTAAGAAGTAGAGGAATGTCGATTGTTAACGTAAAAATACCGCCAATACCAGTACTAGCACCTTGAACCGTTGCAAACTTTTTTCTGCTACCAGTAATTTTTTCTACAGCTGTGTCCATTGTTGAAATATCAAGCTTTTCGACATCTTCCAATGTATTTACTGTTAAGTCGGGATAATAAGCAGGGATTTTAGTAGCTGAACTTAAATAGCTGCCGCCCGTTTGTACATATTGACCGAGTTCATCCAAAAGTAAGCCGATTTTTTTTTGAATAAAAGCAGGGGTAAATTTATCGATGATCTTAAATGGCAAACGCCCAAGCTTTTCCCAAAACCATAAATCGCTCTGATTTTTTTCCCAAACCTCAACCTTATTTAATTCCTCTGTTAACCATTCCTTAGAATCTGCCACTTTTAGTTTCGCCTCTTTCTTTGATATTAATTGTACGTTATCCCATGTGAAAAGTTCCATTAATAACTTTTTTGCTTATTATTAGTTATGCTTGAATGTATTCTGTTATAGATTCAAATGAAATACACCCCTTTTTAATTGTCATTTGGTCAACTAAAGGAATAGTCTTACAAATGGGTATTGCGAATTACTATATGTACTTGGCTAGGCGTATAATGGAGGGAAAGGGGTGTCGAAAAGTGTGTCTGATTAATTTTCATTACAACGAACATCCGACTTACAAATTGATTGTCGCCGCGAACAGGGATGAGTTTTATGAGCGTCCGACTGCCTCGGCAGATTTCTGGACAGACAAGCCTGATATATTGGCAGGACGTGATTTGTTGCACAGGGGAACTTGGCTTGGTGTAACGAAATCAGGGCGATTTGCTGCATTGACGAATTACCGAGACCCGCAGGAAATCACTGTTGATAAACAATCCCGCGGCGATATCGTCGCTAGCTTTTTATCAGAAACTGTGTCGCCTGAAGAATACCTTGAAACATTGAAGAGGAAGAAAGAGGATTATGCAGGATTTAATATTCTCGTCGGCGATTTTGATTCTTTATACTACTTTTCCAATAAGCAAGCAGAAACCACGAAAATATCTGAAGGAACACATGGTTTGAGCAATCAGTTTCTGAATACGGCGTGGCCGAAAGTGGTGAAAGGGAGGACTAAGCTTCGGGATTATGTATTGGCACATGAAATCGTTAACACAGATGTTCTTTTCGATATCATATCTGATGCTGACGTCGCGCCAGATGCACTACTGCCGAATACCGGGGTAGGCTTGGACCTTGAACGGCAACTGTCACCACTGTTCATCAAAACACTAAACTATGGAACCCGTTCTTCCTCAGTCTTACTCATAGGTCATGATCATAGTATTACTTTCATCGAGCGAACATATGTCAATGGGGCTTTAAATGGGGTTAAAGAATTCGAATTATGATTTATATAGTGTTACCTTTACCACTTATTTTATATAGAGGGAGTTGTAGAAAGTGGACAGTGCAATCCGAACCTACTTTGCAAACCTGGAAGCAAAGGATAAAGAGGTACAATATGAAGCATTTACTACAATTATTGCAGTTATTAAAGAAGAAGTGGAATGGGCTTATGAGGTTTGGGATCAATTAAGGGATTGGTTGACGGATTCCAATAATCATCGAAGATCTAGGGCAGCACAGTTCCTAGCGGGTCTAGCGAAAAGTGATCCTGAAAAACGCATACTAAGCGACTTTCCAGCACTGTGGGAAGTGACAAAGGATCCAAAATTTGTTACAGCTCGACATAGCCTGCAATCGATATGGAAAGTGGGCTTGGCTGGAATGGAACAAAAAGAGCTGTTGATGCATCATTTAGTCGATCGCTTTCAAAACGGTGCGGATGAAAAACATTACACCTTGATTCGGTTTGATATCATTCAAGGGTTGAAAAATTTATATGATGAATTAAAAGATGAAGAAATTAAAAAAATAGCAATGGTTTTGATAGAAACAGAAGAAGGTATCAAATACCGTAAGAAATATATGACTGTGTGGAAATGAAGAGTCTAGTGTGAGGAACTGTTAGCCGAGTTCACACTAGAACTGTAACCCAAACACATGGCGGGCGGCATATCGCAAATCAAGAATAGGGGAGTTCTCTACTTTCTAAATAAGCATTTAGATTTTCCAATGAATAATCGAATCCTTCTTGATTGAATTGTACGCGCGTTCCGTCCAGTTCAGTAGTTAACTCAATGGTAAACAGCATTTGATTTGAATCCCAGTAATAAGAAAATTTTTGATTTGGGATGACTTCTATTATTGTGAAGGTCATGGGCATGCTTTCCCCTTCTTTAAGTTCGTTATATAAGCTCGGCATTAATGTGAAAACCGCTTGTTCTCCAGCTTTCAAAATTGGAATAACCCAATTGGATCCTGGAGCGTACCAGATTGAAAATTCCTTGTCGTTAGCAATCGCATTCCAAACTGTATTTATATTCTTCTTAACAACTATTGATGAACAGCCATTACTCAATGTTAACAACCTCCTATACGTGTTCTTTAAGTATAGGAACTTAAAGAAGAAAAAACAAACGTGTTACGATGCATTCGTATTTAATCTGAACATATGGAACTGAACAAGATTTGTCGAGCTAATTGAAATTTCATTTAGAAAAGGAGTGATTAGCATTATGTACGAACTAAAAACAAAAGAAAATGATAATAGTGTTATTGAGTTTATAGAAAATATTGAGAACCCTAAAAAACGTGAAGATGCATATAGATTGTTAGATATATTTACTGAAACAACAGGTTTCAAACCAAAGATGTATGGCCCTAGTATTATTGGATTTGGTTCCTATCACTATAAATATGAATCTGGTCATGAAGGAGATGCGCCGTTAGCCGGTTTTTCTCCTCGAAAAGCAAAAATCAGTTTGTACTTTGAACCAGAATTCCCAAAACGAGTAGATTTATTGAAGGATTTTGGAAAACATACAACAGGGAAATCATGTGTATACATCAATAAATTAGCGGATATTCAAATAGATATACTAAAGAAGTTAATCAAAGAATCCATACGAATTACCAAAGAAGCCTATCCAAATCAGTAAATAGAGGAGGGGATTAGATGAGACCGAAAATTAATATAATTACACTTGCCGTGGATGATTTAGTGAAGTCTGTCTCCTTTTATCAGGATGTATTGGAATTACCAGAGCAAGGGATAGATAATGGAGAAGACCATATTCTATTTGAAATGCAAGACAATTTGTCATTGGTGCTTTATTCGCGTTCAAAGCTAGAAGTGTTTGCAAATCAAACGAACACTACCAAAAAGCCTTCGGAATTTATCCTTAGCATTGCAGCTGACAGTGAAGAAGAAGTAGATTCAATCTTAAAAAGGGCTATAACAGCAGGTGGAACACTTTTACCTAATCAGCCAAAGAAATTTGATTGGGGCTATACTGGACATTTTCAAGATCCGGATGTACATACTTGGGAGATAGTTTATTTTTATTCAAATAAGTAGTATTTTGAATGAAGACATTTCTTCTTAATATTAGAATAGTCAAATGGAACGCAACAAAGAGTTTAAAGTTGGGCGTATTCATGTTTCACAGACTATGTTTTAGTGGTATAAGACGAGTAGGGAGGAGTTGTTGGTAAATGACTTTCATACATATTGGCGTATTTCTCATGGCAGTGGCATTCGCAATTGTTGCGGTATTCATTGCTAAATTGCTTATGAGTGTATCGGGCGTCATTGGTTCGGTCGGACAAACAATCAGTAATATGGAATCAAAACTGGACAAGACAGTCATTGAATTGGAACAAACGATTACAGAAACAAATGTAACAGCAACAGACATCGAAGAAAAATCACTAGCATTAAATAGTATTTTCTACACAGCCAAACATGTAGGTGATTCAACGTCGCTCATGAGTGATGAATTAGCTGCAAGAACAAAACGCTATTCGGAAGACACATCATTACCAGGTACAAAACCGTTCGTACGAATCATCCAGTTTTCTGAATTCGCTTCTGGTCTATTCACTTCCTGGAAGCGAGGCAAGGGTGCTTCATCAAAACAATTTTGAAATGAGGGATGAACATGGATTTAACAGGAATTGGCGTATTGCTGATAGGTATCGCATTATTGGTGTTAGCAGTTTTTGTAGCACGCGTATTAAATAATTTTTCATCTATACTAAGTGGAGTGGATAAGACAATTGAACAACTGCCGGATCAATTGGATAGTATTTTACAAGAGACGGGGAATTTGATCCATAACAGTAACAAAACACTTGCCGATGTTAATGAAAAACTGGGAACGCTGACGCCATTGTTCCATATCGTTGGAGATGTAGGTGAGTCTACAAGAACATTATCATCATCGCTTGTCGATTTGACAGCTTCTGCAAAAGATAAGATGGGCGGAGCTGACCTTGGTCAACAGGATAAGCGATTAGGTGGATTATACGGTACTGCTGCTCTTGGATTTTATGCCATGCGAAAAAGCAAGGATACTAAAAAAGGAACAGGTGCGAGGCATGCAAGGAATTTGTATACGGAAGGTGAGAAACGTACTTTTGATATTGATAGAATGAAGGCCGAAGCGAGAGAAGCTGCAAGAAGTGGAAAATTCATCAGTGAAGATGCAACATAAAAAATGAAAATCGTGTGGAAGGAAAGAATTCCTTCCACACGATTTTTTGTTGTTTACCTTGATTTTGCAATGGGCATTGTTTCTTTAATCTCTTTTCGTCTCTGTGATAGAAAAAATAAAAATGATAGAAGCCCATAGATACCTTCATACTTTTCGCGTCTAACAAACTCTTTTGCACTGCCGGTCTGTTGTTTTAATAAGTTTGTTTTAGCAAGGGCGGCTGTTGTGAGTTTTCTTGAAGCTTCCCCTGCATCACCAACGATATGGAAAAGTGGGCTTATTTCATTCACTTGTTCGTTGACATTACTGAGTGTCGCATTACTTGTTTGAAGTATATCCGAAGCTTGATGTGTCACATCGTCGAGCACCTCGGGCAAACGATCTGTCGTCTGTTGGAGACTTGCAAGTACATCCGACAACTTATTAATCGGTTTCAAGAGAAAAATGACCAGTACAGCAAATGCGATTCCGATAATGAGTACACCAATACCTAACCAATCCATATTCATTCACCCCATTATTAAGTTTATGACCTATTTTTTTGTTGCGGCATCGGCAAACGTTTTGACCGAGCCTTAACTTCATCCGATTCGGTATTCTGTTTTTCACGTTGGAAGCGGTAATAGACACGTGCTGCTGTTTCAGTCAGTATAGACGCTTTTTCCATGAAGTCTTGATACTTTTCAGGTGGTGCTGCGACTTCATCTGAAATGGCACGAATGGATTTGTTCATATGCTCAGTGGAGTCTCCGAGGTTTTTCGCGGAAAGTGACAAGCTGTTCAAGGTTTGTAGTTTGTTTTCCGCGTCTTCAGCAATCCGATTCGTCTTTTCCATCAACTGCTCAGACTTTTCGGTAATACCGCCAAGTTTCGTCTCGACCCGTTTCAAAGTCTCTGAAACTTCTCCTATCGTCTGTTTTGCGCTTTTCAAAGTAATGACAACAAAAACTGCAATTAGCAATAAGGATAAGGCCGCAATGATAGCGCTTGCGTATAAAAGTATCTCCATTAACATTTCATCCCCAATCTAGACTAGTAAATTGTCTTTATCTATTTTGTACCACTATACAGGCATAACTAAACACATACAACAGTTGTAAAACCAACTAGTGTATGTGTTCGATGAGTG
Organism: Sporosarcina sp. Y838; assembly: GCF_056786515.1. Taxonomy (NCBI): domain Bacteria; kingdom Bacillati; phylum Bacillota; class Bacilli; order Caryophanales; family Caryophanaceae; genus Sporosarcina; species Sporosarcina sp. Y838. The sequence continues at coordinate 37,635 of NZ_JBXCJD010000008.1, forward strand.
ATGTCAAACTTTTTCTAGTAACACCAAGTTAAAATCGCCCACTTCATTTTCCTTATATAAATTCGTAATTGAAGTGGAATAGGAATGAATCATTGCTGGAAATTCAAGATTTTTTCCTGGCACTTTCACTTGGAACTCCATCTCGTACAGCAATGTGGTGATCTTATGATAGTCGGTACTTGTAACTTTAAAATCAAACCCGATTTTCCTTAGTTCTTTATTAACAGTTGTATCAAAAGTAAGTTCCTCATGGTAATTAGTTATAGCAATAGACACTTCATTCAAGACCACATTATCAATCATGTTTTTCACCTCGCTGCGGATTTAGATTCACGCCTAATTATACACTCATTAGTTCTGTGCTATAGGTGAAATGCCTAGGTCGAAGTCCCGTCTAGCACTTTATCGCTGACTGTATCCGAGGGTATAGATCATCCCATTAAAGCCTATTCTAGGAACAAAGATACAAACGAGGTGAGACTACTGTTTAACAAAAAGTCTAAACAATCTTCTGGGAAAAAACAGACAACAGGTGTGAGTGACGAAAGCACAGAAGAAAAACAAACAATGATTTCAACCTCTGGTGATATTTTTCTCCAGTCGATAAAAGAAGCCACTCACAATACATCTGACTTAATCACTAAATCGTTACCTTCGAATCTCACGATCATATATATAGATAATCTAGTGGATATCCCGACGTTAAATAATCATATTCTTCAAGATCTATTGAAGTATACACTTGTCACACCTGAAATCATTACATCCATCCTTACAATACCTCAGGCGAAATTGGCGGATGAACTCGAGAAAGCCGTTATTGCGATGATGGATGGGACTGTACTTATTCATGTGGAGGGATACTCACAAGTCGTATTGGCCAATATCCCCACAAATGAAGCGCGGGCTTTATCAACGCCGGAAAATGAATCCCAAGTTATCGGTTCCCAGGTCGGTTTTAATGAAAGACTGTCAACGAATGTTTCCTTGATTCGGAGGTATATAAAAAATCCAAACCTGTGCAATGAAAGATTAGAAATTGGAAAACAATCGAAGACAGTGATCGCAATGTTATACATTAAAGGCGTTGCTTCCGATGAAATGGTAAATACGCTACGACAAAGGATCACCGACCTTAAGGTTGATGCTGTAATGGATAGCTCGATTCTTGAACAATTGATAGACGACAATTCGCTATCGATTTTTCCCAAAATGCTACTAACAGAAAGACCGGACAAGCTTAGTGCTGAACTTTTGAATGGGAAATTGGGGATCATCGTGGATGGTAGTTCCCATGCAATCGTTTGCCCACACTCATTTCTTGAGTTTTTCCAAAGTCAGGAAGATCAGAATCTACGATGGCCGATTGCTACATTTGCCCGTTTACTAAGATTTAGTGCAATCGTCCTTTCTGTTTTTTTATCTCCTTTATATGTAGCGGCATTAACATTTCATTACGAAGTTATTCCACAAACGCTCTTAGTCCCGTTAAGTGAATCAAGAGCATTAGTTCCTTTTCCCCCTTTATTTGAAGCTCTACTTTTAGAACTTTTTATTGAACTACTTAGAGAAGCAGGAATTAGATTACCGTCAAAGGTTGGTCAAACAGTCGGTATTGTTGGCGGTATTGTCATTGGAACGGCAGCTGTACAAGCAGGAATTACGAGTAATATTTTAATTATCATTGTCGCCTTAGGGGCATTGTCGTCCTTCACAACACCAAGTTACATGATGGGTAACGTTATTCGAATTATTCGGTTTCCGTTGATAGTAGCAGCAGGACTTTGGGGCTTTTATGGCATTATGCTGGGGTTTTGTTTTATCCTTATTCACCTTTTACGTCAAACAAGCTTGGGTTCTCCGTACACAGCACCTTTTTATCCTCCTCGCCTGCTTGATTGGGGGGATAGTCTTGTCAGATTACCCTTGCCATTTACATTTAAGAGACCTTCAGATACCAGACCAGAGTATGAAGACAAATATGAGCCTGAACCCATAAATCCCGAGAAAAATGAAGCGAAGGTGAAATAAGTGAAAAGTTCCGTACAAATTGGTCCCAATGATACGATTAGTGCTTTTCTACTTTTTTTCATCATTCATGCCGCTCAAATAGGGATTGGAATACAAGGATTTCAACGGATTATCTACCAGGACGCAAAACATGATGCATGGATTTCTGTACTACTTGCAGGTCTTGCCACGCATATTATTGCAATTTTTATGATTAAAACGTTGGAGATATATGGTTCAAATGATTTATACGGTATTCATCAAGATATATTTGGTAAATGGATAGGGAATTTCTTCAATATTATTTACATTCTTTATTGTTCAGTTGCATTTTTTGCCGTTTTAAGGAATTATATTGAAGTTGTTCAGACATGGGTTTTTTCGGATTTGGATACTTGGTTTCTTGCAGCCACATTACTGCTAATCGTGATTTACACGTTTACGGGCGGTCTGCGCGTTATTGTGGGCGTTTGTTTTTTTGGTGTTGTACTTTCCATATGGCTTTTCCCGATGTTGGCTTTTCCGATGAAGTATATGGAACCGAGAAGTCTTCTTCCCATTTTAGAGACCAATATGAGCGGAATACTAAAAGGTGTACAGTCCATGACATTTACGGTTATTGGATTTGAAATAATCTATGTGATTTATCCCTTTGTAAAGGATAAAACGAATGTAAAAAAAAATGTTCATCTTGCTTTGTTCGTAACAACATTGATTTACCTAAGCGTCATGTTGGTTACACTAACTTACTTCAGCGGGGAACAATTAACGAAAACCATTTGGGCGACTTTGTCATTGTTTAGTATTGTTGAACTTCCGTTCATTGAACGATTTGAGTATATAGCGGTTTGTTTTTGGATGTTGATCATATTGCCGATCCTTTGTCTGTTTGTATGGGCTGCTTTTCGGGGAACTAGACGATTGGTAAAAGTAAGTGCAAATAAATTCGTCTGTGTATTCTCATTCATCATTTTAATTGTAAGTGTAATGTTTAAAACCCGACCTCAAATAAATACGTTTAATAATTACTATGGCCAGGTGGCGTTTTATATTGTTTTTGTTTACCCTATCATCTTGTATGTGTTAGCAGTGGCGAAAAAGAAATTTAAATCAGGTAAGGAGCAAATAGAATGAAAAAGTTTTATTTTTTTTTACTACTGCTATTTCTTTGCATTGGTTTGACCGGATGTGCAGAAACAAAACTCCTTGAAAGAGTAGGTTTAATCAATTTGATTGGCTATGATGTGGGTAAAGAGAAAAGCGTGAAGACTACAGCAGTTATTCGCCAAGTGGGCGCGGAGTTACAAAGTAAAGTTGTAATTATTACCGCTGAAAACGAAACAAGTCAAGGGACACGTGCAAAAATCAATCGCAGGGCAGCTAAAAAGATAGAGAACGGACAATTGAGAGTGGTCTTATTCGGTGAAGAGTTTGCCAAAGAAGGCATTGGTCATTATATTGAAACCCTGTTGAAAAATCCTGCAATGAGTGGGAATGTTGTTGTGGCAGTGGTTGAGGGAGAGGCGAGACCATTACTTGAATTCGAGTACTCAGATGTCGATGACATTGGGGTATATATTCATAAGCTGTTAAAGCAAAACGCTAATAGTGAGCAAGTGGTTTCATCCACGCTTCATGAAGTAGCCTATGATTATTATTCCGCGGGCAGGGATATTGCGTTGCCCATCATAAAAAGGGATAAAGATTTAGTGGAGATTTCCGGAATTGCCTTGTTTAAAAAGGACAAAATGATAGGTGATCTTTCTGTTGAGGATAGTTTTTACGTAAAGCTAAGTCGAGATAATTATAAAATCGGAACATACGAAATGAAAATTAAAGGCGATGATTTACCTTCATCTTTAACGAAGGATCCCCCTGATGAAATTATTTTGGTATTCGATCCGATTAAAACGCACAAAGATGTGAAGGTAGTCAATCCAACAACCCCTGAATTTGACCTACACCTTACAGCGCAAGCAACATTATTAGAAATAAAACCAGATATTAATATAGGGGAAGCCAAAAACACGGAAGAACTTGAAAAAGCAATCAGTAAGAAATTATCGAGTGAAATATCAAGAATAATTGCTTACTGCCAAAAAATTGATTCGGACGTTTTTGGATACGGTGAATTTTATAGAAGCTCTGTACGTCATTCTAAACTGACGGAAGAGAAGTGGCATGAAATGTACAAGGAAATGAAAGTCAACGTTGATGTTGACCTTACTCTGGCTAGGAGTGGAGTCTTTGAATGATTGGTACTCACCTTATTATGACTGTTTACCTGTCATGACAGATAGGAAGTTGTGAAGAAATATCTCATAATGCAGCGCGAACATTTCATTTTACAACTGTTTTTAACGTAATTACGGTCTATCTACGATATTATTTGTTGGAAATCCTCATAATGTTTTTTACTGTATTCCAATAAATAGAAGGATTGTAAATAAAGATCCCAAAATAATGATTGAAATAACGAACATGAAACCAGCAAATAACATGATTGTTCCAAATCCACGCAAAGCCGAAAAGTTATGGACAATCCCAATTCCTTTACTGAGGAGAATGATCCCGAAAATAGATACCCCTATTATAATCCACGTTTGCAAAAGGAAAAAACCTAAATCCATATTCGTGCCTAACAGATTACTCGGTGTCTCAAAAAGCTGCTTGCCGTATAAGGAAACCGCAATAATACCAATAGGCGCTGTCCAAATGGCGGGTATTGTACTGGCTCCAATTGCGCGTGCCATTTTTTGCGGTGTACCTGTTCCACCTAGCAATTTACCAAACCAAGTATATGCAAATGACGCAATTCCCCATCCAGCGACTCCAGATAATAAACTCAGAAATAAAATAAATGTGATGGTGGTCGATAATGACAATTCAGCAAATAGACCTGTATTCGCAAATGCCATGAAGCTGCTTCCGAGAGAAGAAATGGAGATGAGCATGAACGAATAGAAAATGGATTTTTGCTCAATAATGTAGCGAATCGTTTTGCTTGGTTGTGACCAAATCGAGAAAAACGGATTCATTAAATTTCTCCTTTTTACTATGATACGCATTATATAGAATTGTAGTACTCTATGTTATTTTCATGATTATATAAATTGTCGATTCCCATTCATCATGATAAATTCCATCCATACCGTATAATTTCCATCACTGGAATCATACTACATGCAAATTGCATGAAAGGAGCGAAGAGAGTGGAGTCTTTACAGTCGCTACAACAGCTTCAGCAACTTAAACAACTACAAATACAATTGCAGCAACTTGAACTTCAAATACAACTTCAACAAGAGGAACAGATAAAAAAATCGGCAGCACAACAACCACAGTCCAGACAAATTCAAAAACAACCAAAGCCTGAGTCCGCACAACCGGTACAAGCAGAACAATCAGAACAATCGACACAGGCAGAACAGCCGACAGAGACAGGACAATCGACACAAGCAGAAAAGCCGGCACAAGCAGAACAATCGACACAGACAGAAAAGCCGGCACAGACAGGACAAGCGGAACAACGGACACAGACAGAACAGCCGACACAAGCGGAACAACCTACACAAACGGAACAGCCGGCACAGACAGAACAACCAACACAAGCAGAAAAGCCGGCACAGACAGAACAACCGACACAGACAGAACAGCCAACACAGGCAGAACAACCGGCACAAGCAGAAAAGCCGGCACAGACAGAACAACCGACACAGGCAGAACAGCCGACACAGGCAGAACAACCGGCACAAGCAGAAAAGCCGGCACAGACAGAACAACCGACACAGGCAGAACAGCCGGTACAAACAGAACAACCAGCAAAGACAGGACAGCCGGCACAAGCAGCACAGCCAAAGGCACCCGAACAACAACAGCAAGAGCAAAAATCACAACCCAAAACAAAAGACAAAGCAATGGAGCCTCCCTCTTATCTTGAGCCCCCGAAAGTGATATCCACTTTGCACATAGGCTATTTGCAAAATTTGCTGAGCGCGAACTTACTTGCGGTGAAACAATATCGACAGGCCGCTCAAAACTGTCAGATGCCAGATTTAAAGCGTCAATTCGAGGAAGCGGGTCAATTGCATTTGTCGCAATATGATAAATTGCTAAGTTTCATGTCGGAAAATGGAGGTCAAGCTCAATGACATCTTCTAAAAAAATTGAAAATCCAAAGAGACCGCATTCACAAAAGGCCGGTGTCAATGACCATGATTTACTCAGTGCTGCATTAGCTACTGAAAAAAGCTTGGACATCACCTACGTAACGGCAATGCATGAAGTCGGTCAAAATATGTTCTATTCATTATTTTTCGATTTGCTGAAAGAGACTTCTCTACTACATCGAAAGTTGCTTGAATTACAGTTCCAACACGGTTGGAGTTCGCTAGTCCCAGCTGCCCCCGAGGAAGTTGAAGCACTTAAGCAAGAGTTCGCGGATTACAGGCAGCAGCTTAAATAAGACATACAAAAGTAAATACCACTCAATTGACGTAGATTGAGTGGTATTTACTTTTTAGTCTGTTTGTATAAAATTCAATATCTTTCATTTTACAATACTAAGGAAATCCACAAAATATGCTGAAATAAGACCAAACTATATAGAAGAAGGCTAAATCCCATTAAAAACTGTAAATACCTTCTCGCTTCAATCCGTGCCAATAAAACCAGCAACACAAACGGCAGACAAATTTTAATTCCATAGAATCCCCAAACGCTTCGATCATAAACGAAACGCATTATTGGATTTGCTTCCGTAATATGCTTTTGTTGAATACCGAAGTCGGTAAAAAAGGAATCAGCTGTGGCCAACAGCAATAGGGCAATCCCCAAGGCAATTAGTTTGTGATTGTTTAGAATCGGTTGCTTTACATCGATTATTAGTCCTCCCACTCTCCTGACAATATTGAACGACATTCAACTAGGATGGGAATAATGTAACGAATTAAACCCTTTATGAAAATAGAAAAAATATGCTAAGCATGAATTTTCTTTCGTAAACTATACTTGAACATATAAATACGTGTAGTATAGGGACTGGTGTAATCGCGTGCGCTCGCTTTAATGCCCGATAATGTAATAAATGCGATAACTTTACATGGGCTTTCCAGCACAGGAACGTAAGAGTTAGGAAGAGGGTGTTTACTTGATTCGGACAATGGGGCTGACAACAGAGAATAAGATGGTTTTTGAATTTCCGTTAACAGAAATTCATACTCAAACATTCAAGTGGTATTGGATTGACTTTGATCAGCCCGATGATAAAGAGACCACCTTATTGGATTCATTTTTTCATTTCCATCCGCTTACCATCGAAGATTGTTTGAACCGTCTTCAAAGGCCGAAAGTGGATTTTTATGACGAATACGCATTTTTGGTATTGCATTCCTTATGCGATGATAATCTAAAAGCTGAGGAGTTGAATCTCTTTCTAGGGATGAATTATGTCATCACCTATCACTCCACAAAAATTCAAGAGCTAGAAAATGCCAAGAAACGTATTGTTGAGAACCCGAATAAGTGGGAGCAAGGTCATATTTTTGTTACTCACCAAATCATCGATAAAGTTGTCGATGATTACTTTCCGGTACTACTTAAAATAGAAGATCATCTAAATGAAATCGAAGACAGCCTTGCGCCATCCACCGTCCATTTATCCATGGACTCCGTATTTGATGTACGTAGCAATTTGCTTCGATTACGAAGGACAATCGTACCGATGCGGGAACTTCTACACCGGATGACCACTTCCGGTTCGCTGAAATTATCCGTGAATGAACAAGCCTATTTTAGTGATATCTATGATAATCTGTTAAGGCTCGGCGATATCTTAGAAGCAAATCGAGAATTAACGGCAGATATTAGAGATAGTCAATTATCCATAAATTCCAATCAGATGAATCGGATTATGATGATTTTAACAATTGTTTCTTCGATTTTTATACCATTGACTTTTATAGCTGGTGTATACGGTATGAATTTTGACTTTATGCCTGAACTTTCTTGGCGTTATGGATATATCATTGTCTTAGTCATAATGTTTACAATTGGGGTAGCTATGTTAGGGCTGTTCAAATATAAAGGATGGCTGCGAATGTTTAAATCTTAATCTGTTAATAGTCTAATCCTGTATAGTCTAGAGGTATCAGCTTTCAACACGCTGGTGCCTTTTTATTACGTTACAATCAACGAAACTCATCCATTTAAACGAATACTCAATTAAGAAATTTCGTTAATATTAGGATTTTAATTAGAGTATGCAATTATGAAATTGCTTCATTGATATGAATTGTGGATTATAATCACATAATCTAATACCAAATTACCGATATATACCTATCCCTGTAAGTGATGTTTAGCTTCTTACTTATAGAGGTAAACTACAATAACATTGAGAAAGGGAGTAGATCTTTGTGAATGCAAAAGAAACAGCGCTGAAAGTTTTGAAGGAAAGCTTCGTTGGAACAATGGCGACCGTTCAACAGAATAAGCCGCACACACGTTACATGACGTTTTTCAATGATGAATTTACGCTTTACACTGCAACATCAAAACAAACGCAGAAAGTGGATGAACTGGAAGTAAATCCACATACGCATATCTTAATCGGTTATGAAGGAAAAGGTATGGGCGACGAATATCTTGAGATAGAAGGTACTGTCAGTATTTCCGATGATGAAAGTGTAAAAGAAAAGGTATGGAATAAGCATTTGAAACCTTGGTTCAGTGGTCCTGAGGACCCCAATCTTATCATCTTAAAAATTTCACCCGATTCAATTCGTTTGATGAATAAAAAAGGTGAGGAACCACAAGAGATTACACCGTGAAAAGAGAGGGTACCAGCGTTAGGAGCTGGTACCCTCTTTTCGGTTTTATTGGTGTAAGGCTTCTTCAAGTGAACTGGTGACGTGGATTGCCTGAAGTGTTTTGTTCGTTGCGTAGTCGAGTGCACCCGTGCCGCCTAGGTAAAAATCAATTTGTTTATTATTAGCGGCAAACTGATCTAAACTCTCCAGTAAATCCGGATCATTTATAAAAGGGGTCGTTGTCGTTGCTGATAGCAGTACTTTTGCAAGCTTCAATTTTTCTACCAGCGACTCTATAGCGCGAGGAGCAGGAGAAGTACCAACCAATACTGTTTTCTAGCCTTTCATCATAAATTGCAATAATAGTATGTGCAAAGGGATTTCATGTCGTTCATAAGGCAGGCATGCTCCTAAGACTAAAGGTGCATCGTCACTACTTTGATAGTTAGGACGAATTTGCACTAGGAAGTCTCGTACGACCAAGCTTGATACAGATTCCTGTCTCGTTTAAAAATGGAACGATCACGGATGTTAAAAAATCGTTTAATCCGAGAGAATGATAAGCCTGCTGCAACACTAGATATAATTCCAATTCATCACAATAGGATCCTTTTTCTCATTCTACAAGCATCGAATCTAGTTCCCTTTTTAACGGTCGCCAATCAGTTGAAACTATTGGACCAAGTTAAGAAAGAAAATATGACGAAAAAACAATTGGAAGAGTTATATGATGACTTGGGTATTGGGGATTTACGAACTAAATATCCTGCAGACTTATCTGGCGGAGAACGTCAGCGTGTGGCAATTGCAAAAGCGTTATACAGTAATCCTTCTATTATTTTAGCTGATGAACCAACGGCATCTCTTGACTCAGATCGTGCCTATGAAGTAATGGAGCTTCTGAAAAACGAAACAAAGAACAAAAACACAACGACCATTGTCGTCACACATGATATACGTCTAGTAGGCTATTGCGACAAGGTATTCAAAATGACAGACGGTGTACTTGTGCAAGAAAAATAAAGAAGTCGGGTGCCTTACCAATGGTTAAGGCATTCTTCGACATACATAGAAAATGAATTATATAGGGGAATTTTTGAATACGTCATGAAATCAAATAAACAGTAAATACTTAGATAGTGATGGACGATTGCATAGAAGTTCGTTCATTTCCTTCAAATCTGCTCTTTTCATCTAGGGCTTTCCTGAATCAAAAGAATGAACCTTATTTGCACAAGTCAAAAATAAATCATAATACTCCATTAAATGACGAAAGACCTCTGTTTGTGAGATAATACACTAAGAATGAGAGGCTGATTACAATGACATTTCAAAATTATAACCTGAGCAAGGAGATTACTCGAGCGCTCGACGGGCTCGGGTATTCTTCACCTACAGAAGTCCAGGAGAAAGTAATTCCTGCGGCTCTTACAAAGACAGATTTAGTTGTTAAATCACAAACGGGAAGCGGTAAGACTGCTGCATTTGGTATTCCGATATGTGAAATGGTGAACTGGGATGAGAACAAACCACAGGCACTAATCTTAACACCGACACGCGAACTTGCAGATCAGGTCAAGGAAGATATTACAAACATTGGCCGTTTTAAGCGTATAAAAGCTGCCGCGGTCTACGGGAAATCTCCATTTGCTTATCAAAAAGAAGAACTGAAGCAAAAATGCCACGTCGTTGTTGGAACGCCTGGGCGTGTATTTGATCATATTGAAAGAGGCTCAATTGCTCTTGATCGGATTGAATATCTTGTTCTTGATGAAGCGGATGAAATGCTAAACATGGGTTTTATTGATCAAGTTGAATCCATTATCAATAAACTACCGAAAAATAGAACAACAATGCTTTTTTCGGCGACACTTCCTGAGAAAATTGGAAAGCTTAGCAGTAAATATATGAAAGATCCCAAAAATATTGAAATAGCATCAACCGTTACATTGACGGATCAAATAGACCACTCTCTAATCATCGTCAGAGATCCCCAAAAGTTTGATATGTTACGCGATGTAACTGTAGTTGAAAATCCAGACAGTTGTATTATCTTTTGTCGTACAAAAGATCAGGTGGATAATGTAACTGAACAACTTGAGCAACTGCACTATACTTGCGATAAACTACATGGAGGTATGATGCAGGAAGATCGTTTTTCTGTAATGGATGATTTTAAACGAGGTGAATTCCGTTACTTGGTTGCAACAGATGTTGCTGCACGTGGCATAGATATTGACAGTATCACACATGTCATTAACTATGACCTGCCAGTGGAAACTGAAAGCTATGTGCACAGAGTAGGAAGAACGGGACGTGCAGGTAAGAGAGGGAAAGCAATTTCTTTCATGACACCGAATGAAAATCATTTTTTAGAAGAAATCGAAGCGTACATCGGTTTTGAAATTCAACAACGAAACGCACCTTCGAAGGCGGCAGTTGCTGCAGCAAAAGATGCATTCACTGAAAAACTGGAAAGCTTACCTGAATTAAAAAAGAAAAAAAACGAATTGGTAAATAAAGATATTATGAAATTGTATTTCAATGGCGGAAAAAAGAAAAAGCTTCGTGCTGTTGACTTTGTCGGTACAATTACAAAAATTCCCGGCGTATCCGCTGAAGACATTGGCATCATCAAAATCCAGGATACTGTGACGTATATTGATATACTTAATGGAAAAGGGAAACTTGTTTTGAATGAAATGAAAACGACAACGGTTAAAGGAAAGTTATTGAAAGTACACAGAGCGAATAAATAATCATCCAATTAAAAAAGCAATCCTTGATCAGTAGATTCACTGATCAAGGATTGCTTTTTGGTTAATGGCTGCATCCTGTAAACTAAACTGTTGCTTCAAAAACTAACTATATTAGTTGAACATATGAATCTAGCGTATGTTGCCCCTAGCGTCGAAGTCGATATGGAGGGATTCTTTATATCAATATATAACATTGCAATAACCTAAGCGGATAATTGAGCGGGGGTGTTCTTTTTGAGATTCCAGCGATTCAAGAACTTGAAAAAGGGTGGAAGAATCATACAAACAGCTATTACTCTCAGCACTTGTACGGCTACGACAAATGTAGAGTCCGCATTCAGGACAACCGCAGTGGTCGTCATTTCAGCGATGCCGCCGGGAGCGAAAGCCAAAGCCGAAGTAATCAAAGGTAATCCTGTTATCACTGAAACAATATACGCACATAGGAACATGGAAAATATAAGAAAAATTGTACTTAAAAATGAAATGGCTAACGTTTTCTTTAATCCTATAAACATACTTCTATGAATTCGAGAACCGATACTTGCGCCAATGAGCACTTGGGAAATTATGATTAATCCTGATGGCCACCAGGCTACAATCGTATAGCCAATAACTATTGAACTGAAAGACTTTACAATTGCGATGCAAACCATACTACCAATTAGCCATGGAGCAGGGAATTTTAAAAGTTTCCCGACGTAATATCCGAGGAATGCAACAATAACAAGCATAGCAGTCGAAACAATATGTTCCGATTGAAATTGTCCCATTACCGAAGTAGTGCTAGGGATAGGTGTAGTATCAACAGGGTTACTTAGCCAAATAGATAATATGAGTGGGATGGAAAGGACAACTAAAAATATACGCATCGTTTGAATGATGCTTACAACTCCTGTATTAGCACCAACTTCTTCTGCAATACTAGGGATAGAAGATAATCCTCCAGGTGCAGTAGCAAAAAAACTAGTTAACATATCTAAATTGCTAAACTTCCATAATACGAGTCCGGATAATAAAGAAAACAAGATAGATAGTAAAAGCATAGTAATAACAGTTGCCCAATTTTCCAGGAAAATGAATAAAACGGAATCATTCATTTTTTGTCCAAGTTCAATACCTAAGATACATTGCCCAATAGCCATCCAGTATTTCGGAATACCTTTTTGTGGGAGGGACATGTTCATTAAATTGGGACTAAAAATAAAAATGAGGGTTGCAGTTAGAAGGGTTCCAATCATCCAACCGACTGGAAGGCCTGTAAGTGCAAGAAGAAATCCCCCCATTCCACTGATGACAACAAATGTGGAAGTTTTTATGAATTCATTTTTTCTTAACAATAAACTTCCCCGCTTTCAATAACATTTTTATTGTATCTTGTCTACTCACTGTATTTGCAATTCTTATTCAGTATAGTACAATATGAGAAATAAAAATAATATTGAATATTGATGAATAGACATAAAATATATTGATAGCTGAAGGGTGATATTTGTATGGACGAGCAGGATTGGGTGGTTTTACAAATGCTCTATCGCGAAAAAAATATAACAAAAGCAGCTCAAAAATTATTTATTTCACAACCAGCATTGACACATCGCCTTCAACAATTAGAAAAGAAGTTCAATGTAAGAATCGTAAGTAGAGGAAGACGTGGAGTTCAATTTACTCCACAAGGGGAGTATTTAGCAAAATGCGCAGACGATATGCTTTTGCGCCTTCAGAAAATTAAAGAAAATGTCTTGAATATGGAAGATGAAGTAGAGGGGATATTACGATTAGGTGTTTCGAACTACTTCACGGATTATAAGCTTCCTTATCTATTAAAACTTTTTAAGGAACAGTATCCCAATATTGAATTTAAAGTAACGACGGACTTCAGCAGTCATATTGTACATTTAATTTATAATCAAGATGTCCATGTTGGTTTTGTAAAAGGAGAATACGGTTGGAAAGATCAAAAACGATTGCTATTTGAGGAAACATTATGCATTGCTTCCAAAGAAAAAATTGATATTAATAACCTACCTTCCTTGCCAAGAATTGATTATCGTACTGATCCTTTACTTAAAACTTCTGTCGATAATTGGTGGTATGAGAATTTCAGCCAGCCATCATTGGTGAGCATAGAGGTTGATAAAGTCGATACATGTAAAAAAATGGTTGTGAATGGATTAGGTTATGCGATATTACCAAGTATGATTTTAAATGACGTAGAGGACATCCATAAAATCGTTATCAAAACGAAAGATGGAAAGCCGATCATTCGAAAAACATGGATGTTATATCATGAAGATTCCTTGAAATTAAATATTGTTAAAGCCTTTGTTAACTTTGTTGAACAAATAAACTTGGAAGACGGGATATAATAGTAAACGTTTTTTTAGATGTTGATTAAAAGAATCATTAAAAAGCAATCCTTGAACAGTATGTACACTGATCAAGGATTGCTTTTTAATTACTGTTACAACCAATTACCAACTGGTTGTCCCACTCTTACCTCGCTATTCAACTCTATTGTCGGAGTGAAGTGTGGGTTGTTCTCCAGAAATAAAATAACAGTAGAACCAAAACTGAAATAGCCGAAGTCATTTCCCTTAATACAATCTTTCGATGAATTAAGGAGTTGTATACTATTCACATTTAAAGCACCGACTTTTACAATCGCCACTTTTCCAAAAGCCGTATCTATTTCAGATATGAGACGATGGTTTGTAGAAAAGGGGCTCTGACCAAGACGTAATCCTAAACTGTTCACGGGATAAGAAACTCCGCCAAGTGCGTAACGTGAAACCAGTTTGCCCGTTACTGGATAGTGGAAATGATGATAATGACTCGGAGAAAGATAAAAAATAAAATACGAGCCATCTTTATAGGGAGCTGCTTTTTTTTCAGTGCCCATTATTTCGTTTATCCTGTACTGGTGGCCTTTTATGAGGAAAGTTTGGTCATTAGCAATTTTCCCTGCACCGCTAACTATGCCGTCTACCGGTGAAATGAGAGCATGAGGTGAAGGGTTTATTTGACGGATACCTGGTTTAAGGTTTCGTGTGAAAAGTGACTGTAAACTTTTATAGTGTGAAATAGGGTATTCCATTTCATCATTACTAATACGATAAAAATTGCTGAAAGGCCGAATCAACGGCCGACTTACTATTGAACTAGAAAAAGATTTTAACAGAGCCGAAGAAACAGGATTTCCCGTCAACTCAACAAAAGATTTAAAGAGTGCTTTTTTCATTTAGTATCCTCCGTTGTATTCATTTACACTTTCGCAATTCGTATATTACTTATCATTAATAACGACATAATAAACATCAGTACAACGAAAAATAATGGAGCCATATAAGGAACAAGGAAAAAGCTTAATGTCATAACCACACCCGCCGCTGTGATCGGTACTCCATAAAATGCACCATCGAATTCACTTGAATTGTAGCGGGCAAGACGAACCGCTCCAGCTAAAACATAAAAAACGGTAGCAATGGTTCCTAACCAAGGCGAGGTATAAAGTGTTGTTTCATAAATTAATAAAGCAGGTGCAAGTCCGAATGAAACCAGATCACACAACGAGTCTAGTTCTTTTCCGAAAAGTGATTCTGCATTATAACGTCTTGCAACCATCCCATCAAAACGATCGAATAACGCAGCAAGGAATATAAATAGTAAACTCATATGGCCTAAGCCTTTTAGAATAAGGATAATAGCTATAACGCCAAAACTTAAGTTCATCAAGGTAATTGCATTCGCCAACTGTGCTTTGACTTTAGAATGTTCGAAGTACCTAGGTAAATACATGCTATACCTCCCAATTATATAATGAATTTATTATTGATTTAAAGCCATTATTTGTAATCGTTAAAACTTAATTATACTTGAATACAGATGGAGTCGCAATTCTAATTCAATATTTAATAGCTACTGTTACAATTCGTTTTTTAAATTATGATGTATTATAAAGATAAGGCTCACACAGCGGGTAATATAGAAGGATTATCCGAAATAGTAAAGTAAGACGTAAAGGTTGTGAATGAACAGATGGTCAGAGTGGTTAAGAAATCTAGAATGACTCTGTTAACTCAAATAACATCACTTATAACAATCGTTGTTTTGATCAGTACGCTTCTGGTAAGTATTCTTTTTTATACAATGATTGACGATATAGTTGAAAGTTATATGGGAAAACAAGCGATGACAGTAGCGAAGTTAACGGCCCAACATCCAGCAATAATTTTAGCATTTAACGATGGAAAACCATCACAGATAATCCAACCAATCGCTGAAACAATTCGTCGGTCAACAGGTGCAGACTACGTAACCGTCGCTAATGATAAAGGACTGCGTTATTCGCATCCCAATCCAGAAAATATAGGGAAACCAACAGCTACGGGTAATGATCAAGTGCTTGAATTGCACCAGTCCATCATTTATCGGGGAAATGGGATATCTGGACCCGCCATTAAAGCGAAGACACCCATTTGGAATGACAAAGGGGAAGTTATCGGTGTCTCATCCGTCGGTTTTTTAGTGAATAATATCGAGCAGCAAGTGCTCGATTATAGAAAACGCATCATTTTGTTGGCAATTATTCCTTTCCTTGTAGGAATAATTGGGGCGATTTTGATAGCAAGACGTTTGAAAAAACTTATTTTCGGTTTGGAACCGCAGGAGATTTCGCTCCTCTTTACAGAAAAAGAGGCGACACTTGAGTCAATTCGTGATGCAACAATTACTGTTAATAATGAAAAAGAAATCACCTCAATGAATAAGAGGGCACGTGAATTATTCGACGATCAACAACTAAATGTGGGCTCAGTTATTACAGATAATCATTTGGGGAATTATATCGATAATGTTCTCGAAACAAAGGAAAGTGATATAAATAAAAAGCTGTTGTTTGGTCAACAACTTTATATTTTAGATACATCTCCAATTATACTGGCAGATGAAGTTATGGGAATTGTTTTAACAATACGGACAGTAACAGAAATTGAACAATTGACGGAAGAGTTTTCGAAAATAAAAACATTTTCTGAAAGTATGCGTGCTCAAAACCATGAGTTTCTAAATAAATTAAACACGATTTATGGATTGCTTATGTTAAAAGAGTATGATCGTGCTATTAAGATTGTGTCTTCAGAAGTTAGTGAACGTCAAGATATCATTTCTTTTCTGATGTCGTCGGTAAAAGACCCATTGATTGCGGCTTGTTTACTTGGTAAAGTAAACCGCTCTAAGGAATTACAAGTACATTTGGATATTGACTCTGAAAGCCGCTTGGATAGTGTTTCAGATAATGCAAAGTCGAATCATTTTGTTCCAATCATTGGTAATGTCATCGACAATGCGATGGAAGCTGCAAGAGCAAAGAATGGAAATAAAGGAATCGTCAATGTTTCATTTACAGATTTGGGTAATGAAATCATTTTTGATATTGAAGATAACGGAGCGGGAATACCAATAATGATGGAAGATGTTATTTTCCTAGATGGCTACACGACAAAAAGTGGGGAGAATCATGGAATCGGTTTATCGATTGTGAAAAATGCAATTGGATTACTGAATGGTCAAATCTATGTCGATAAAAGTGAGTTAGGTGGAGCAAGATTTACAATTGTTATTCCACAAGAGAGCTGGACTGAAAAGGATGTGTGAAAATGTCTAATGGAACGATTAACGTAGTTATCGTTGAAGATGATGAAGACGCAGCAAAAATCTACAAGCAGTTTACCAATCAAATCGATCATTTCAATGTTATTGCAACAGCAAGTTCGGGGAGACAAGCCTTGCAACTATTGGAAGTCATACAACCCCAACTGCTATTACTGGACGTCTATTTACCAGATATGAATGGAATTGAATTGCTCCGAGAAATTCGGAAAGAGTATCGTGGCATTGATGTTATTATGATTACTGCTGCTAACGATACAGAAACGGTCAGTGAAGCAATACGCGGAGGTGCTTTCGGTTACTTGATAAAGCCGATAATAATCGACAAGTTAATTGCTACGCTTACGCAATATGACGTTGTCAGAGGACAACTTTATCAAAATCAATTAGTTAATCAGGACAATATAGATGACCTATTTCGTTCGAATAATAAGATGCTAGCGGCGGCTGGACCTAAAAAAGAGACATATCCTAAAGGAATTGACAAACATACGCTGAAACTGGTCAGGGGTAAGATAGAGGATATGGAAGGAAGTTTAAGTGCAGATGAACTCGGCCAAATGGCTGGAATTAGTTATTCAACGATGCGCAGGTATTTGGAATATCTCGTTTCTCTTGAGGAAATAGAAGTTGAAGTATTATATGGAAATGTTGGAAGACCAGAGAGAAAATATAAAAAGACAACAAACTAAAAAACCGATTGCTCAGTCATTATTTATAATTGAGCAATCGGTTTTTTCATTTGTTAGAGCGTCCGTGGAAAATATGAAAACAATACAAACTATAAAAAGAATACGCTTTACTTTCTTTATCTATTTCTTTGGCCAAATTATTGATACTATTCTTTTAAGAAAGCGCTATCATTAGTTTTTGTTTCTACCGAACAAAATGAAGCTGCAATTTAATAAAGGGAAAATAGGGGGATGAAATATGTTATCAGTTTTAGGTTTTTCAATGATTGCCGTATTTATGTATTTAATCATGTCGAAGCGCCTTTCTGCATTGGTTGCGATTATGGTCGTGCCTATCGTATTCGGAATTCTTGGGGGATTCCTAACTGAGCTTGGACCGATGATGCAGGCGGGTGTAGAAAATGTTGCAATGACAGCAATAATGATCTTATTTGCGATTCTATACTTCGGAATAATGATCGATACGGGTCTGTTTGATCCTTTAATAGCGAAGATCTTACAAATAGTAAAAGGCGATCCATTGAAGATTGTTTTTGGGACAGCTGTTCTTTCCATGATGGTAGCGCTAGACGGAGATGGGACGACGACTTATATCATCACGGTCTCCGCATTGCTGCCTTTATATAAACGCCTTGGTATGAATCGGTTGGTATTGGCTACAACGGCGATGCTCTCGATGGGTGTCATGAATATGACGCCGTGGGGCGGTGCCTCTGCTATGGCGATGGCTTCGTTAGGACTCGATTCTTCGGAGCTATTCATCCCGATGATTCCGGTCATGGGATTCGGCTTGATTTGGGTACTGATTTCCGCTTTCATGTTAGGGAAAATGGAACGCAAGAGATTGGGTGTTGTTGAACTTGAACCCATTAAAAAAACTGATCCAAAACAAACTGGAGCGAATATGGAATTGGCGGCAACCGCAGATTTAGCCGATTACCGCCGCCCGAAACTCGTTTGGTTCAACCTTTCATTGACGGTAGCCCTTATGGCTTGTTTGATCATTGACTTTATGTCATTGGGAGTTCTCTTTATGATTGCATTTGCAATTGCATTGCTCGTCAACTATCCAGAATTGAAACAGCAGCAAGAACGTATCGCGGTCCATTCGAAAAATGCATTAGCAGTTGTCTCTATTGTTATTGCTGCAGGTATCTTTTCTGGTATTATGAGTGGTACGGAAATGATTGATGAGATGGCAAAAACAATGGTTATGATTATTCCCGATGCACTGGGCCCATATTTAGCGGTAATCGTAGCAATTCTAAGTGCGCCATTCACTTTCTTTATGTCGAATAATGCATTTTACTTCGGCGTGTTACCTATTTTGGCACAAGCAGGCGAAGCTTATGGAGTGAGCGCTGTTGAAATTGGGAGGGCGTCTTTGATAGGTCAGCCGATTCACGTGCTGAGCCCACTAGTGGCAGCAGCTCATTTATTGATTGGCTTAGTTGAAACGGAGTTTGGTGATCTGCAACGTTTTGCTGTGAAGTGGGCATTCGGAACCGTAGTCGTTATGACTCTAGCTGCATTAGGATTAGGTGTTATAACAATTGGTTGAAATTAAAATGACGACGAATCAATAATGATTCGTCGTCATTTTTGCATGGGTTTTATTTTTTGTTGAATTCAAAATGATAGTAGAAGTTATTTTTGCAAGAGTCAGGACCGTATCCAAGCGTGTAGAATTCAAAGAACTAACGGGGTTTATGGAATCTAAATAATTTACAACCGCTTTCAAATGATAGTTGCCCAGTTCAGGAAGAGCATTATTGATGGCACATCCGGGGATAAGAGGGCCCTCTTTTAATAGAATGGAACCAACCTGATGTCTATCACCCAAACAGGCATCTATGCTGAAAATGATTGGTTCAGAAAAACGGTTATTAATGTCTTTTATTACTTGATTTAAATTCAGTGCGTGAACAGGATCTGCAATTGTTCCAAAGACATGATAAGGGCAATGGTTTTCTTTCAACATCGTTCCGACAAAGGGTCCAAATGAATCACCTGTAGATCGATCTGAACCGATACATACAAAAATGATTTCTCTGTTATACGACTTGCATAGTGTCGTTAACAGAAAGGACATTTCATCCATATCTTCTTTCGTTGAGGATTCCGATGAATAACTGTAATACAACTGAGCCTCTTTTACATGCGCTGTTTTTCTGTTCTTAAAAGGAAACAATCGGTGAGCCCCCTTCATAAATCGCTTTTATATAATATTAACAGATTAATCAGACTATTGAAAGCGTTAACAATAGATTTAGAACGAAAAAATTAAATGTATCTATTAACTAGATGGATAGTTTCTGATTTAATACAGTATTTATACTGAGCGCAAGCTCTAATAAGACTGATGAAAAAGTTATCTGGCTTATGGGAGGGCTACTGGAGACGTATCTTAACAAGAGAATGAAATAGGAAATCTGCTAATACCGCTGCACCGCTTTGTGGATGCCTCCCGTGATAAGCCAGAATGAAGAGCAGGGAGGGATTGAACTGAATCCCTCCAGTTACCACGCAGGGATTAGACCTGCAATCTGTAATGTGTATTTCTTGAATTAATCACATTGTAATCTCAGTCCTTACATCTCAAAATTACTTTCAGTTATGAACACTCCAGCGTAGGCATGCTCAGGTCGCAAAGGCTTTAATTATGGGAAAACTCTATTTACACTTATGAAACTACTTCGACATCATCAATTTTTTCATGTCATGACCTTTAAACTTCACATCCAATTTCAAAGTTGTATAATCAATCACTTCGAATGCCTCCGATGCTTTCTTGATCATATCTTCAGCATCCATATCAGGTTCTAACGAAAGCTCCTCGAAAATCGTATTGAGCTTATCCATCGCTTTGTTACCATGCAAGAAGGATTCCTCCAATTTATTTTCATAGATCGCTTCTGTTTTATCGCTTTTTTCATCGTAATTGGCAACAATTGCATTCTTCGTATCTTTTGTATCAATTGTCAAATTAAAAATTGTAAAACCATATGTGTCACCAATGGATTCCTTAGGTGTATCCGTTTTGTCCTCCATTTCAGTCACTATATTCCTATTGCTACAGCCTATAATTAAAACTAAAGTAGAAAACAGCGCGATTAACTGTATGATCCGCATTTTTTCCAAGTTGGTCATCCTCTCCCGGCATCGTACAATCAATCTAACCGTGGAAGTAGAAAGTTATACGATATGGGTGGTTATACACCTACGAAGAAAAGGACAATAGGAATGGTTACGATACTTAACAGAGTGGTGATAAATGTCGTAAACGACACTAAATCAGGCTCCGTCCCGAATTGCAATGCAAACATTGTCGTATTCGCTGCAGCTGGCATTGATGCTTGGACAATAATGACCGCTTTAAGCAGGTCGTTCACTGGCATGAAGTACAAAATACCTACTGCAATCATAGGAGAGGCAAACATCCTGATGACAGTAACCGCAGTTACATAACGGTAAGCTACTCTCTTTCTGGAAATGACCGCAAGCTGCATACCTAGTACAAGCATGACAGTTGGAATCGAGGCATCTGCCACCAGACTGATGCCTTCCATTAATACGGATGGGATAGATACCGAAACTAATTGAAGTCCAATACCTAAAATAGCTGCGTAAATAAGTGGCATACGGATTACGCGCTGAAATGACTGCCGTAAAGTAGCTCTTTCCTCACCGCCGATGGACGCAAAGAAAATCCCGACTGTATTCATTAGCAGCGATTGGAACACCATCATGACCACAGCATAGTCAAATCCGACAGCGCCGAATGCGAACAGGACAACCGGTGCTCCGTAGTTTCCGCTGTTCATGAATACACCGCCTAGAATCATTGCCGACAACTGTGGCCGTGTTGCTTTCATGAAGATAGAAGTAACCCACACAACAACAAGAAGAATGATTGTAAGAAGTAAACTGAATAGGATGATGTAAAAATAGTCTATGGTCAATTCATTTGTGTAGAATGTCCTGAATGCCAAAAAGGGGGACATTAAATATAGGGCAGCTGTTGATATCGACTTGATATCAAAGCCTATTAATTTCTGACCTAAAAAGCCAATGAAAAAAATGATAAATACGGGTAAAATGATCAAAATCAAGTTCAATTCGATTCAACTCCAACAATATGTCATTCTACTAGCATAGCAGAATTTCGACTAATCAACTATATAACTTGACATTGTGTAAGTAGTACATTATTTAAAGTGAACAAATTACAACGTCCGATATACGTTACTAAAATTTCTCGGAAAGGAAACATGGTTCATTTCGAAGTGGTATGATGATAAAAAGTCAACCTATTTTGTTGTGGAAGTGAGGCTGCTTAATATGAAGGAAATTGTTTCATTTAAAGATGTATCGTTCCAACGAGGCGACCGAGAAATATTAAAGGATGTCAATTGGTCCATTCGACAAAATGAGCATTGGGGAATACTTGGCTTGAATGGTTCAGGGAAAACGTCACTTCTCAATATCATGTCCGGTTTTAATTTCCCGTCAAGCGGTAAAGTTTCTGTTCTTGGTAATCTGTTTGGAAAAACCAACTTACCGGAACTGCGTAAAGAAATTGGTTTTGTCAGTAGTTCCTTGGATCGCTTTGCGGAATATTACAATAATGAAAAGATAGAAAGAGTTGTAGTGAGCGGAAAGTTTGCGAGTTTCGGTATTTATGAACAAGTGGAAAAAGAGGATTGGGAGAAAGCAAATTCTTTACTTGAAAGTTTAAATCTAACGTATTTAAAAGGAAAGCCCTATCTGCAACTGTCCGAAGGGGAACAAAGAAGAGTACTCATCGCCCGAGCCTTAATGAGTGACCCCAAAATGCTTGTATTGGATGAACCATGTTCAGGATTGGATATTTTATCTAGGGAACAGTTCCTACAATCACTTGATAACGTAATGGGGAACGGGTGTCATATTGTATACGTAACCCATCATATTGAAGAGCTTGTCCCAGGGATATCGCATGTGCTTCTGCTTAAAGATGGGAAAGTCGTAGCAGGTGGACCAAAAGAAGAAGTAGTTAGCGATAATCTGCTGAGTGAAACATACCGGATTCCTGTTAGTATTCAGTGGAGAGAAGATAGACCTTGGTTAGTAGTGAACAGAAATGAAGCAGTAAAGTAATCGGACACCCGTTCACAAAAAAGTGCCTTTTTATACGGCACCGCTTGGTATCTTACTATACAATAAAAGGATAGTGTTTTATCTAAACAATAATGGAGTGATTGTCATGAATAATAATGGGAGCTCTGCAAAGCCGTTTAAAAAACGCAATTATAAACCAATGATTATTATACTTTCCGTTATACTGATCGGTGCAATCGCTGTTCTTTCGGGAATGCGGGGAGTTAAAGATTTCGATGCATTCGATATAACAATCCTGCCTATGATGAATGCAATCTTTAACAGTTTTACTTTTGTATTCCTTGTCTGTGCTCTTATCGCCATATTAAAGCGGAATATAACAGTTCATCGCCGTTTCATTTATGCTGCTTTTTTCACAACATTTCTGTTTCTGATCACGTACGTCTCTTACCATTATCTATCTCCATCCACATCTTATGGTGGAGAAGGATTTATGGCTGGATTCTACTATTTCATCCTAATTACACATATCATTCTTGCGGCAGCCATCGTTCCACTTGCGCTGACAAGCGTGGCACGTGCATGGAATATGGAGAACGAGCGTCATAAGAAAATTGCCAGATGGACAATGCCGATTTGGCTATACGTCAGCTTTACAGGCGTGTTGGTGTATATCCTGATATCGCCGTATTATTAAGTGAGTGAAGGTAGTCATTTAGAATCGCTTCAAACAAAGATGGATTCCCAGTTTAATTAACTTCATAGTAGAACATGAATCAACACTGGCAATCGACAGTGTTGATTTTTTTATATTATTTTTAGGGAATTAATAAATATGGAAAGGAATCAGCCTTTTCAATTTGCATACAATCCTAAATAGGTCGATGCAAAGATTTCCTTCGATTACGCTTCAGCAAAAGGATGATAGGGTTTCTGTTCAAAAAGTAAACAAAGAGTAAAAAGGTATTCGTATTCACTGAGTCGAATATTGGGAGTATAGAACAAGTATCTGTTCATTTCCAATAAATGGGTTGTTTGTTAAAAAAAGAATCTACTACCAGTCAGGTTTTAGAATGATTGTTAATGGTTTCTGAGTCATATAAATCTAGGGGGATAGAAAATTGATTTCATTTTCTCTTTTTTATTTAGTAGGAATCCCAGTGTTTGAAGTTTAACATGAATTGGGTCAGGCAATAGGCGTCATTATTTTTTCCAAAGAGAAGTCGGATGTTGAGAAAGGAATAAGTTTATAAAGCCAAGGAGGAACTATATGGCTAAGATTTTACGCCTCGCTTTACTATTGATTGTTATAGGTCTTGTAGTTTATGGCATTATCCGAATATCCGATTCCTCCAAACCACCTTCACCGACGATAACTGTTGGTGACATGAAAATAACCACAGCGCAAGGAACTTATTGCTGGGAGGGGTTCTTGAACTCAATCTGTGTAGATATGATTTCTCCACCTGGAATCGTAGCACATCATGAATTGAAAGCAGTTGTCGTTTCGCCTGAAGCCAATTTGAAAATAGATTTTAAGAATAAACCTAAAAAGAGTACATTAGGTGCGAATATATGGATAAACGATGCTAAAGCAGACAACGTAAACTTAAAAGGAAATATACTGACAGTGCCTAGCAAGAAAGGTGTTTATGTATATGACGTTCATGCGAGGTGGGAAGAAGGTGATTCAAGTTATCTGTTCATTATTGAAGTTCAATAGACCTACTATTAACTTACCGGGCGCTCCACTTAAACAATAAACGTTATTTCTCTTTGATTTTTAAAAAAGTAAATTCGATACTGAAACAGGGGAATATGCTTGGGCATTTAATCAGGATTTAAGTTTTACTTCTTCTATTAACAGCAAAAAACCTGATAGTACAGTATTGTTTAGGGGGTGTTTGGTTTGAATAATCTACAAGAAACTCCGGCAGATAAAAGAGAGAGATTAAGACAAGAAGAACTCAAAAAAAATCCAACAGGTGCATTGAGAGAAGGATTAAATCGAGCTGAAAATGGCAATTTAGTTGATTTGGCAGGTGGACTGGGTTGGAAAGGTATGGGGCTATTAATAATTTCATTACTAGTTGGATATGTAATTTACAAGTTGTTTTTTTGAATGTGATTAATAGTTTTACCATCATATGAAAAGCTTAAAAAAATCTCAATCCTCCAGATAATGGGAGATTTCCTGCAATCAGTAGAAGAGTATTTAAACTAACAAGGCTGGTTATTTCTTTAGTAAATTAAACGTACCATTTAGCCAAAAGCTACGTATCTGTTGAAATGGGGAGGGAATGTTATGCATTGGGTGATGTGGGTTTTCTGGGGCTCCATGGTGACTTTGATCGTAGGCGGCTATCTTGTGGATTTTCTGACTGGGCGGAAATACAGTTTTAATGAGCGGGAAAAGTCATTAAATCAGAACTCAGCGGAATCAGATTCACTACGAGAGGCGGCGCGGCGAGATGAGCAAAATGGACTTTTTTAAATAAAGCAAAATCGTCCAAGGATTCCGAAGTAGCTTGTATAAGTGTGTTATTTAAATAAACAGGCAGAACGTCTAGAGGGAGGTAAATATGGCGATTTTATTCCCTGTTTTATTTGGGCTATCACTATTGATTTCAGTCATTACCTTGTTTTATGCATTAATAGTTCGGAGTTGGAAAAGTTTTTTAGGATTAGGTATTGTTTCATTGCCATATTCATTCTATTTTTATGGGGGAGAACCCCCTATACAGTTTTTAGGGCTTTTCTCAATAATTTGTTTTGCTGTCGCTTTATGGATACTTTTGAGGAGAAAAGAAGATGGAGTTATGGATCAGGTTGAGGTTTAAGCTTAGCAAAACTAATATTATCATTAACTATTAGAAGAGTTACTTGAAAACACAAAAACAAAGGACCTTTATGAAAAGGTCCTTTTGTTTTGAAGAAATGTATCAAGTTTTATTAAGGATTCGTTGACCATAAACCTGCCGATTTAACAAGAATTCGTGGATGCAGTTTCAACTGGGCAACCATTACTTCAGCAAGATCTTCCGGCTGCATCACTTTGTCAGGATTGCCGTCCGTAAGATTTTCTTCGAACGCCAAATCTGTAGCTACTGTACTCGGTGTCAATGCGCTAACACGAATGTTATGCTTTCTTACTTCAAGCATAAGGGATTCCGTAAGTCCGAGAACTCCGAATTTTGAGGCACTGTATGCGCTAGTAACAGGTGCGCCTTTTTGTCCGGCGGTAGAGGAGATATTAATAATATCGCCTGATTCTCTTTCAATCATCTCTGGCAGAACTGCTCTTGTGACATAATAGACGCCCATTAAGTTGACATCGATAATATTTTTGAATTCTTCCGGTGATAGTTCGAGGAACTTACCGAATTTACCGATGCCCGCATTGTTAATGAGGATATCAATTGGACCAAGTTCTGATTTAACATGTTCGACAGCGGCAATGACGGATTCGTTATTTGATACATCAGCGGTTGCCATCGTCACCTCAACTTCGTATTGTCGAAGTTCTTCTGCAACCTTTTCAAGATTAGCAGCTGTTTTTCCGATAAGACCAACGTTTATACCTTCTTTCGCAAAAGCGATTGCTGTCGCACGACCGATACCTCTACCTGCTCCAGTAATTATTGCGTTTTTACCTTTTATCGTTTGCATTCTGCTCACTCCATTCTAGTACATACTTCTTAAAGTATATCAAAAACAGAGTGGATTAGCGTCTGAAGCGATTTATGTTACCTTTACACGTTTGTTGATGAACCAATAATAACTAGTAAATAACTTGATCACACACTGGGGACTACGTGTATAGTTGCTCTTGGTTTTGTTCATCCGTCGCTCTCCAAAGATACAGCTACAAGAAGCGGTCAGAGATACAATTTTGACCGCTCAAACCTTCTACATACAACGTGCAAGAGTGCCCTAAATTGCATCATAGGGCACTTACATTCTTATAAAAGCTCATCTATTCTTTTTTTAAAAGAAACTACATTTTTCACTTAAATATTATAGGAATGCGACAGGCAATTATTCACAAAAGGATGACCGAAAAGAGTGTGGCTAGATGTGACGGAGTCACTTCTAGCCACACCTGCCCCTCGGCAAAAGGGTAGTGATTAATTCGCCGAAAGCGGAACGAAAATAATCCAGTAAAAATGGCGGTTCTCAAGCCCTTCTCGTCAGTGTTTTTGCAAGTAAGTGGTAAATCAACAGATGTGCTAACTTTACTTAATCCATATTTGAAAATTACTAACTAAAAAAGATTTATCCCACACGAACGAGTTGTAATGTCGCCAGTTTGTAACTGAAGTTTTCTTGTAATTCAGCAACAAGTTTTACAAGATCACCTTCTTGTAACGAAAACAAGAGACTGGAAGTGAGTGTATTAGCAGTAGTGGATTCAGTCATTGATGATGATGCCTTAATTTTTTCATTGATTTCTATATAGAACTTTGAAGGAACGCATGTAATCGCTTTTGATACCAATACTACTTTATAGCTGATTTGATAAATTCCGTCTTTACCTATCACTAAGCCTTCGGGTGAAAATCCAACATCTTGCAGAGGCGTAGCGATACGAAATTTGATATTACCACTTCCAGAACTCTCCAATTCGGTATAGGCGAAGCCGTAAGCAACATTAATCGGTCCTGCAGGTCCTGTATCTCCTGTATCTCCTTTGTCTCCTTTAGGTCCTTGAATCCCATGGGGGCCTTGTTTTCCTGTTTCTCCTCGTTTCCCATCTAATCCAGACGATCCATCATAGCCCCGGGGACCTCGATCACCTTTGACACCTTGTTTTCCTGTTTCTCCTCGTTCCCCAACTAATCCAGACGATCCATCATAGCCCTGGGGACCTCGATCGCCTTTGTCGCCTTTGTCACCTTGTTCTCCTTTTTCCCCACGTTCCCCAACTATTCCAGGTGGTCCTTCATAGCCCCGGGGACCTCGATCCCCTTTGACGCCTTGTTTTCCTGTTTCGCCTTTTTCTCCTTTTTCACCATCTAATCCAGTAAAGCCTTGATAACCCCTCGGGCCTCTAGGGCCACGTTGACACTTACAGGGCTGGCCCACTCCGCAGTTTTTACAGTTTTCCATTTATTAACCTCCCTTTACCTTCATCGCTGTTACCTTCTAATATCGAGTGGAACATTTATGAGTGTTGCACTTGAGCTGGATTGAATAGAAACTGCTCTCGTTTCGTCGGGTTGCACAATAGAATCTTCTATTCGATACGCCCATTCTCCCAGTGCATCAACCGCCACTTGAGAAAGGAGGAGACCGCTCAACGAATTGCCAATATAGATAGAAATAGTAGCTCCAATTCCAATGACATCTGAATTTCCACTAATTCGCCATTCCGCATCTCTTGATCGAAATTCAGCACGAGTTATTGAAAGAATTAAGGGGACAGTCGTCACTTGGATTTCGTCAAATGAAGTGCCTCCGGGTCCGTTAACTGTTAGTCGAAAAGAAAGTGGAGCTGTTTGATTGGGAAATTGAAATGTTGCTGTTGCCGTATTTGCATTTGTTAACTGAACTATAGGACCTGAGATTTGTTCCCACTGATAGTTTGTCACAGTACCAGTTGCACTCCCAGACAACGTAACAACTTCTCCCTGTTGGACACTTTGGTTTGGTCCTG
Organism: Sporosarcina sp. Y838; assembly: GCF_056786515.1. Taxonomy (NCBI): domain Bacteria; kingdom Bacillati; phylum Bacillota; class Bacilli; order Caryophanales; family Caryophanaceae; genus Sporosarcina; species Sporosarcina sp. Y838. The sequence goes on from NZ_JBXCJD010000008.1 coordinate 66,331, forward strand.
CATTGGCAATCGGTATTGAGGCAAATTCGATAATGTCGACGACAACTGTATCTTTGGAAGGTCCTCCTTCTCCATCGACGGTTAATTCAAATAGTAGTGTTGTTTCGGAACTTGGCGCTGTAAAAGTTGGAGTTGCCGTATTCGCGGCTTCTAGAGTGATTTCGGTCCCCGATAGTTGAGTCCAACTAAAAGTAGTAATGATACCAGTAGAATTGAGGCCATTAAGTGTAACTGGTGAACCGAATAGGACTGTTTGGTCATCACCAGCATGGGCTGTTACTGGAATCGGACCATTCGGTAATCCGGATACTGATACGGGTATCGTTCTTTCGCCTCCAGCTGAAGACGTAATGATTACATGAGGTGGTGTAAACGTTAGATTCGTATTAAGAGTTCCTTCTGAAGGAATGGTTAGTTCTCCCAATCCAAAATCCGAGACAGATAGAATAGGCTTCCGAACAGAATCACTTGATGAAGCTGTAATCGAAAGGTTTTGCGAATCCGTATCAAAATTAGCGGACGCAGAAATAAAATCTACAGGTACTACTTCTTTTATACTGTTTGGATTATCAGTTAGATTAGTGACAGTAATCGAAGTGGGAGGCGTTTCACCAGAATATCCAACACGTGCAAAATAGTGTCCATTACTGCCTTGTAATTGCGTTGGATTAATGCCGTTACCAGTCACTTCAATAATTTGAGCGATATCATCTGATGTGGCAAAAACATCTATTAATCCGTCCGTACTTGCGGTTTGTGTAAAAGTGGCTCTCAAAACATCAACACCTGAGATTGTTGAAATTTTACCAACAACTGTAAAATTTCTAGTTTCAATAGAATTATCAGGAGAAAGCCCTGGTGTCATTGAACGATCCGGTGACCCTATACCGATTCCAGAACCTTCAATCCTGAAGAAATTTTGAGGTTGCCCAAATTGATCCACAAACAAGCTGCCTACTATTTCGTGTGGAACATTTGGATCGCCAATATAACCTTCAGGCGCTGCAGGTGCTATGTTTGGATCCCATTGTAAAAATGGAAATACACGGCTTTTCAGTGCAAGTTCAAAATCTCCTCCGTTAAATCCTCCAATATCTTCTGTGAAATTAATTTCGGCAGTTCCATCGTCAGATTCCGCGATGAATGTATCGACTCCGTACGGGTGAGTGACGGTATACTCCGCATTTGGTCGTAATCCGAAAATACGAATACGAACTCTACCAAATACAACTTGTTCCTCGACCCTCGGCACTTCATTCACAAATGCAGCTTCTAATGCTAAAACGAGCCTCGCTCTTTCACCTGTACCCGTAGTCATTTCAGCTTCGACTTGATGATAAAAAGCTTCCCCTGGATAATTGTCAGGAAAAGAAACGGGTTGTGCTGGATTAGGTAAATCAGCAGGTGTAATGCCAGAGAATGGGTCAGTAGGGTCAACGTTTAGTTGAAGGCGTAAACTATTCTCATCTTTATACCAAACAGGGAATCCATCAAACGCATTAATGGGTCCGACTTCCATAAAACTCCTCCTCTAATAAACAAATCATTTAGAAATTATTTAATAAATTCCTTCACAACTTAGTTTATGTAGAGGGGATGTAAAGTGATAAGGTTACTAAGCGTTATCCACTGGGACAAGTTTCGTTCGCAGATCTTATAGCATTACCTATGTAGAGGTGGAGCCATGTCTGAAACTGGAATATTGGTTTTTATGTATGTGGATATATGCATACTTCTAAGTTTTTACTTGTTTTTATGTAAAATCAAGAAGCTTATCGGGTTTCAATTAGGAATGAATATCAGCATTGTTATGGGAGGCATGATTGCTTTACTGTCTGGTGTACTACTCATACTCCAATTCCCCTTTCATTTCACCTTAGTTACCGTTATCTCCACACTGGCAGGATTACTAACTGGAGCATTTTTTGGTCTGTTATTCGATTATCAAACGTTCGTGACAGGTTTAACGAATGGAATAATCATTGGGTTGATGTCACCGATGATTGGAACAGTTATAGAAATGCCATCGTTGTTTATCTGGTTCATTCACGGTTTTTTTGTTTTAAGTTTATTCACTATTTTTATTTCAATTAAAAGGTCGTGATGTCAGCCTTGCTACTCATCTTCCTGTTGTTTATCTGGAACATAGTTGAATTAAGTTCTGTTTATAGGATTTTTAAAAAGAAACACCTATTATTTGATGATCGTTTTACGCAGACGATGTGTATGGCCATCACCATGATATCTTCATTTGTCATGGCACTTTACCTTAAACTGTTGCTTCCTGCAGACCTATTAGCTTTTTATCACCTTCCTATATTAGTTGGATTATTTATCGGTTGGAAATTCGGTTCAACCATAAAAGCCCCGGCTGCACTAAACGGTATTTATAACGGCGCAATGGGGGGGATTATGGGAATGATGCTCGGTGCTGTTCTTCAAAATCCAGCACTGTGCAACATCCCAATCGAGTCTGAAGCAATGATTGCGTCAAACATGTATAGTCTTGCTATTTTCACTGCTTGTCTTCATGCGCTCGTAAGTCATTTCATCCGCTATTCATTAAAGGTGTAATATGACTTCCTTAAATGAAGAGACTGAAGGGAGAATTCTAGTGAAAGTATTTATAGGTGTACTCTTATTAGTTATCGGATTCACTGCATTCTATTTCGTATGGCCAAAATCAATTGATTTGCCAAAAATTGGCACTGTAGAGGAATGGACACTGACTGAAGTGAGTGGAAAAGATGTGACCGTTCAAACAAAACCGAAGCTAATAACTTTCTTCTTTACAAACTGTCCAGACATTTGTCCTACTACAATGTGGGACTTAAAAGATTTGCAGCAAATAATGAAGGAAAAAGGTATTTCAGAAGATGAGTACCTTATCCTAGCAGTCACGTTAGATCCTGAATACGATACGGAGGAGAGGATAATACAGTATAAGGAAAACTTTGAAATTGATAGTGCCAATTGGTTATTTTTAAGAGGTTCGGAAGTAGAAACAAAGACATTTACTCAATATTTCAATTTCTTCTATGAAAAAGAGGTGGGGGGATTTGTAACTCATTCAACGTCTATGTATGTAGTGGATGCAAATGATCAAGTTAGAGCTTACCACGATATGGCGATAGGCAATAAACGAGTGAATATCGAAGAAATTGCTGACCATTTGCAGCAGCTATTAAAATAATCAGAAGTATTTTCTTGGATAAGGTAAATACTCCAGTTTTTCATTATTCATTCAATCATTCGTTATTCATGCATTATGAAAAAGGAGTAGTTTGGAGGTAAACACGGTGCAAGAAGAGCTTGAGATTTTGGGAACGGAAAAGGAGACAGACGAACATTTGAAGAGTCCTCCATCATTTTCGTCACCGACAAGTGCAGTTTCCTTAGAAGAAACGAGAATTCTTACAGAATACAATAGCCAGAAAAATTTATTTAACGTAGCTAATCGGGATGAAACACGCAGGAAGCCTCTTATGTTGAAACAGTTTTTTAAAATGAAACGAAATCAACAGGTGGTAGTTTCTTCCGTTATCGAAAAAGATGTAATTGTGACGACAGAGGGAAAAGTCGCAACAATTGGAAGAGACTTCGTAATGCTTACGAACCTTCAAAAAAGAATTTGGATCCCTTATACTGCAATAGAATCCGCAAACATTCCCTTCGGTTTTCCTACCTATTCAAACACCCACCAACACTTTATCTATGATAACCAATTGCAGCAAAAGCTCGTTCTCCAGTTTGGTGAGACAGTGGCTAAAAGGGAAGCGCTAATTAAACAGTTTTTTGATGAATCTTTACGAACAAATCTTCATTCATGGGGAGGTATGCGGGTAGAAGTGAAGACAGATGAAAAAGCATTTTTCGGAAAAATAACGAAGACGACGAAGAAAGAGCTATTCCTTCAATTGTTTAAGACAGAGAAAGTTATCATATTAAGCGATATTCGATATGTATCTACGATTGGACTGTTTCCTTTATGGAAACAAGTATTAAAGTCAGTTTTAAATAAACGTAAAATAAATAAAAAGAGTATTAAATTTTAAAAATGGGAGGCATTATGATTGGAACAAACTGAAGATAAGTTATTTTTGGAATTGAAAAAGTGGATGGGGGAAGAAGTGCTTGTTATCACAGAGGCAGTGCAGCTTAACTTATTGGGGCAAGTATTTCGACCCATTTTCGCTGGAACAATTTTCGAAGTCCATCAAGGGCATATAACGCTGTCGCCCGTCATCATTAAAATGGTAAATGCTCCATTTTATAAATTCCCGTTTCCACTAAGTATTCCGCTTGAGCAAATTGTCTCTTATTCAGCTGAAGTGCCTAGTGACTTGGTGTTCCCATTAGCATAATAGAGGAGCGGTGATCGAATGATTAACCAGAATGAAGCTAGAACAGTTAATGCCACAACAGTTAATGCGACAAGAGAGGTAGCTCTAGTCAATCATTTTAGTAAAAATATTGGGAGAAGAGTTTTTATATTGACTGAATCATTTCCATTTATGTTTATAGGGAAAATAAAAGAAATACTTGGAGATATCGTCGTATTGGATGTCCAAACGACATCAGTACCTGCTTTGGAAGGAAAGGAATGGTACGTGCATATCGACGCAATTGATGTGTTCTATATTGAAACGGGGATTGGAGCAAAAATTCCTATTTTAAAAGATTAGTTGGAAAAGAGGTGTCATTATGATAAGAAAGTACCATGTAGTAGCCATTCCGATTCGAATCGTCTTAAATACGTTTGGCGATCATAATCCAAATGGAATGATGTATGTGTTAAAAGAAAATGAACAGAAAGTAAAGGAATTAGTGAAAAAAAATCTGTTCACTCCCGTTGATATTGTTCAGCCTCTTGTAATTCGGGCGAATGAAGGAGAAAGAGTTGAAATTTTGCTTGAAAATAAACTATCTTTTAACATAGGTATGCATTTTCAACAAGCAGAGTATGAAGTGGACCAAGCTGACGGAGCGAATGTTGGATTAAACAAAGACAGTACAGTAGCTCCTTTCGATTCGATTTTGTATCGAATACAAGTTGTAAAAGAAGGAACATATTACTTTTCTGATTTAGGTAATCCGTCCAGCAGTGAAAATGGCTCCAATTCAAACGGTCTGTTCGGAGCGTTGTTTGTCGAGAAACGTTTTTCCTGGTGGACGAATCCTGAGACTGGGAAGCTGATGAATAGTGGCGTGTATGCTGATGTTCATCATCCGATTTTACCTTCCTTCCGGGAATATGCTTGGATTTTTCATGATGAAATGGAAGTGGATGATTTAACCGGGAATCGTCCAATCAATCATTTAACGAACCAGGATGAGGAATCATTTCACGGCGCTAATTACCGATTTGAACCGATAAACAGGCGCCAACAGCTTATCGCAGAAGGGGTCGTTGGTCCAAATACTGAAGGAGAAGAAGTTCACCATGATTCATGGGTATTTGGCGATCCATCCACACCGATTTTGCGGGGATATGTAGGAGACCCTGCCAAAATTCGAGTCATGCACGGCGGTGCAAAAGAAACACATGTCTTTCATTATCATGTTCATCAATGGTTGAGCGATCCGCAAGACCTCGAATCTGAAATTTTTGATGCGCAAGCGACCAGTCCACAGTCTCATTACACGATTGAACCGCTGTATGGTTTAGGTAGTTTGCAAGGTTCTTTTGGAGACGCGATTATTCACTGCCATCTTTATCCACATTTTGCGGTTGGAATGTGGGGAATGAACCGGGTTTTTAATACGCTTCAAGATGGAAGCCAGTGTTATCCTAATGGTGTTCCCATTAAATCGCTACATCCATTGCCGGACCGAAAAGCGCCGCCGAAGCCGACAAAATTAAAACCGGGATTCCCGAATTTTATTCCTGGTAAAGTTGGACACAAGGCGCCGCGGCCACCGCTCGGTATAAAAGGCGGGCGGGGATTGACTGAACTAGAGCGTCACGCGGCTATTGAAAATCCGCGACCTGGCGCGGTATTTGTTGATCCTTGTCCTGAAGAGGCACCGGTGAATGAATTTAACATCTCGTTAATCGAGTTGCCAATCACATACAACAAACAAGGTTGGCATGATCCAAAAGGACGGATGTTTGTTCTCGATAAAGATTTAGAAGATATTTGTTCCGGTAAAAAAGAACCGGAGCCTCTCGTAATCCATTCACCGGAACATACTTGCATTCGCATTAATTTCACAAACAAATTGCCACACATTCTCGATGGTGATGCATTCCAACTCGTCACAAGAACGTACGAAACTGGCTTCCATATCCACTTTGTCAAATTTGATGTTCTTGTGAATGACGGAGCGAATGTCGGATGGAATTATGATTCCTCCGTTTTACCGGGTGAAACAATACAGTACTCATATTACGCAGATTCCGAATTAAAAGCATGGTTCTTCCATGATCATTTATATCCAAATGCTCATCAACAGCATGGTGTATTTGGATCGGGTGTTATTCATCCTCGCTTTACGAAATTTCTCGACTCAACATCAGGAGAGGAAGTCGTTCATGGAGCACAAATTACTGCGACGAACCCATTAATTCCTGATTACCGCGATTTTGTGTTATTTGTTCAGGATTTTGCCTTGTTGTTTGATAAAAATGGAAAACCGCTCCAACCGCCAAAGTTTCCAGGTTCTGAAGATGACCCTGGAGTATTCGGTGTAAATTATAAAAACGAACCACTGCAATTTCGTTTAGGTTCGGATTGCGACCCTGCTTTTACGTTCAGTTCCTATGTGAATGGTGATCCTATTACCCCAATACTAAGGGCATACGAGGGGGATTCGATTCGCTTTCGCCTCCTTCAAGGAGCTCAAGAAGAATCCCATAGCTTTAATGTCCATGGATTGAAGTGGATGAGGGAGCGCGGCAGTCTGAATTCTAATATGGAAGAGCAGCAGCATATCGGTATTTCAGAATCGTTTACGATGGAATCGTTTATTCCACGGGCTGGAGATTATTTGTGGGCGTTCGAGACAGAAGAAGATTTATGGAACGGACTTTGGGGCCTAATTCGGGCATTTGACGAAAAGGTGCCGGATTTAATTCCTTTAACAGACCGACCAGAGCCGTTAAAGCGAACAAAACCGCTGCCTGAATGTACTGGAACAAATCCGCCGCAAGCGGAAGACCCCACATTAATTCCAGTCGAAAAAGGACCAATTCGCTATTTTGATATTGTTGCTTTCCAACTTCCGATTATTTACAACGATTTCGGTGATCACGATCCAAATGGAATCATCTTTGCACTCAAGGAAGATATGGATGCTATTTTAAAAGGAACAAAAAGGCTAGAGCCGTTAATCATTCGGGCCAATGTCGGAGATACAGTAGAAGTGACGTTGACAAGTCAATTAAAGCTTGATTTATTTCCCTTCAAAGATGGCATATATCCTTATCCAGAGGTGAAAGAGCAAGCCTTTTATCCACCATCTTTACGAATCTCGCTGCATCCTCAATTGATTGAGTATGATGTGAAAACCTCGGCAGGAGAAACAGTCGGGTTCAATGGCGACCAAACCGTTGGACCTGGAGAGAAAAGGACGTATCGCTGGTTTGTGGATACTCAAGTGGGGGCATGTGGCATGTGGGATATGGCAGATATCCGCAACCACAAATCTCAGGGAGCCTTCGGGGCATTTATTGCAGAGCCGAGGGGAACGGAATATTTGGATCCATATACACTAAAGCCGGTTCGCACTGGAGCGAATGTCATTTTACGCAACCCATTTTTACCGGATATAAGGGAATTTGTCATCATCATGCATGATGGAGTAAGACTGCTTGATAAAAACGATCGGGTTATTCTCGACCCAATTGCTGGAATTCTCTTGCCACCGATAGATGCTGAAGAAGAAGTAGTTGATACGTATGATCAAGGATCGAGGGGCTTTAATTATCGAAGCGAACGATTAATTAATCGTTATCAAAAACATCCGGTGTTGCAAGATTTATTTAGTTCACATGTGTTCGGTGATCCAGCTACTCCGCTGTTTGAAAGTTATGCAGGGGATCCAGTAACAATTCGGTTGGTCACGCCAGCAGAAAGACGAAGGTCACACACGTTCCATCTTCATGGTCATCGCTGGCGTTTTGATACCAAGGATATTAATACTCGAACAGAATCATTTGTTGGATTTAACGTAGCTGGGGCTACACGGAACATGGAGCTGTTGGGCGGGGCTGGTGCTTACGGGAATTTCCCAGGAGATTATATGTACCGTTCTGGAAATATTCAATGGGACATCGAGCAAGGCATGTGGGGGATTATGAGGGTGCACAGTGAGCCAAATGAACACTTACCACCGTTAGAGCAATAAAGAAGAGAAGAGAGTATTCTTCTCTTTTTTCTACATAAATGACTTAAGAAAGGAGGTGAGAAAATGGAACAAGAACAAAAAAATGATTTTTATATTCCAGAGCGATGTTGTCCAGAACGATTTCCTTCTCCGCGACTCCCTTCCCCCGTGGACTGTCTGCCGCCAGAAGTTTTAGAAAGAGTTATTGAAAAAATTAGAGATGCAAATGAACTGCTACTGGATCTTGCATTGGCAGATGAGCGGTCGCCAGAAGAAACATTTCAAAAAGTGTTTGACGGATTAATTGGTTTACGAGTTGAAATTACAAATCAACTAAGTGAGACGATTGAAGGAATAGTAACCTTAGCTGGATTTACTTTTGTCGTCCTACAGGAAGAGGGAATTGTTTCAATTTTACCTTATCGTCAAATTGAAAACATTAAGCCTTCTGGCCGATATGCAGAGCCTTATCCTGATCCGAAATTAACCGAGATAGATCCTTGTTTACGTCGGAATTTAACATTTAACTTTGGTGAGGTCGTTTCGTCATCACCAGAATTAATTCACTTATTCTTCAGAATTCATTTAGATATTTATTTGCTTATAGTAGAAGCTAAACGAATTCAAGTGAAAGTTGACGGTTCAACAGTGGAAGGGCTTCTAACAGACGTGAATAAAGAAACGATTGTTTTAAAAGTGGAGGATGAAATAAATATCATCCCGATAGATAAGATTTCACTCATTACAATTAATCGATAAAATAAAAAAGTCAGCCTAAATGAAGTGTCGCTTCATTTAGGCTGACGTGCTTTGTATATTGAGAAATTTAACAGCATGTGCATTGACGATGGCAAGAACCAGTCACTTTAATATTTGCTATCTTATCAACGGAAAAGATCCATGACTTACCTTTTTCATGTTTCCTTTCTTCATACTCCTCATCAAGTTCGTTTTCTTCTTCAGGTTTTTTCTCTGTTGACTCTTTGTCCAAGTCTTCCTCGAAAGCCTCATCTATTTCCCCTTCAACATGGTCGGGGCTTTCTAACGGAAAGGTTTCTTCTACAAGTACTTCAACAAAATTGGAACCTACAGTGACAATCGTCCCTTTGCCTGTATTTCCGCCTTCTAACTCGAACTCAGCTTCGCACCATAGTAGCTGACGTAGGCGGAAGTTTAACCCATCTTGTAAACCGCTTAGTCGAATTGAGAAATCAGTATCGCACAAATTTTTACGGCAACTGCAACGGCTACGGTGACAGTGGCAGGAACATCTATCATGACAGCCTTGATGTGGACTACATTTATGCGAACAACATCGCGTGCACGAGCGATGTTTGTAATCAAGGTCGTAATCGTGGTGATGACTTGTTTTTGGGCAGTGGCAGTCCGGATTATAATGCTTATCCATATAATAACCTCCTTTCTTCATTCTTATTAGCATATGGACTTTTTAACAAAATGAATGGACAGTAAACCTACACAACGATCACTATTATGTAATTCTATTAAAAATTGAAAGTCACTTATCAGTTTACAAATTCTTTACGTAAAAATTACCTTCCTGTGACAAAGGATTAATGAATGGTATATATACTAATTATAATGACCTATTGAATGGGGAGAGTACTATTGATCATGTTAAAAGAAAATCATTTGCAAGAGTTACTTTTCAGCATCATTCGTAACAAAGACATTCAAACGGTCTTTCAACCGATTATATCTTTAGAAGATGGTGAGGTACTGGGGTATGAGGCTTTAAGTCGAGGGCCAGCTAATACGCCATTACAAAACCCTGAAAAACTTTTTACTTATGCAATGGAACAGGGGCAACTTTGGAAGCTGGAACACTTATGTCGTTCAAAAGCATTGGAATCAGCTCATAAACTTCAATCAGAAGGTAAGTTGTTTTTAAACGTAAATCCAAATATTATGAGTGACCCGAAATTTAGGCATGGTTTTACTAGAGAATATTTAAGTAAATTTAATATGGATTCAGGAAGAATTGTGTTTGAAATAACTGAGAGAGAAGCCATTTCCAGGCTGTCTCATTTTAAAGATACAATCAATCACTATAAAGAGCAGTTGTATCAAATTGCAATTGATGATGTAGGATCTGGCTATTCCGGTTTGAATATATTAACAGATATTCACCCTCACTTTATGAAGTTGGATATGCATTTAATCCGCAATATTGATAGTGATATAACAAAACAGTCGCTTGTCAAGAGTTTATGTGAATTTGCGTCAATATCCCAGATAAGTATCATTGCTGAAGGAATTGAAACAAAGGAAGAATTGTCTAAGCTCATTGAATTAGGCATTCATTTTGGCCAAGGCTACTTTATCCAAAAGCCAAAATCCAACCTATTACCGATAAGGGAAGAGGTAATTGCATTGATTGTAGATGAAAACAAGCGTAAACAAAGTAAATCTAGGAATCGAATAACGGATACATTCGTGAAAAAAATAGCGACGCCCTTAGTAACGCTTGACGAAACGATGTTAATCGATGAAGTCAAATCATTAATGGAACTAGACCATACTCTACCGGGCTATTGCATCGTTAATCGAAATCGGTTGGTGGGTGTCATTACACGAAATCAGTTACATTTTAAAATTAGTGGTCCTTATGGATATAGTTTGTTTAGCAATAAGGCAATAACAGAAATAATGGATCATGACTTTTTACAAGTGGATATCAATACACCTCTTCACAAGGTGTCAGAGCTTGCGATGAAGAGAGATCCAAAACACCTATATGATTTTATTACTGTAACGAAGAACGGACAGTATTATGGAATTGTAACTGTGAAAGAATTGTTAGAGAAAACGATGGAAATTGAAGTTAACTTTGCGAAACATATGAACCCGCTTACCGAATTACCTGGGAATTTGTTAATTGAGCAACAGTTACAGCACTGTATTGAAACAACAGATGGTTATGGTATCCTTTATTTAGATTTAGATAATTTTAAGCCATTCAACGATGTTTATGGTTTTGAGAACGGTGATAAGGTGCTTATGAAACTTGCCGATATTTTGAGGGGAATTGTGTTACCGACTGAATTTGTAGGACATATTGGTGGAGACGATTTCATTGCCGTTGTATCCTCAGAAAATAGTGTGATGTATTGCGAGCAAATTATAGACCAGTTCGAAGCATCCGTTAAACAGTTCTATAATAAAAAAGACGTTGAAAATGGATGGATTGCATCAAAAAATAGACATGGAAAAGATGAGTTGTTTCCATTGTTGACAATTTCAATCGCCGGTATAATGAATCATCATTTTCAAACTACATATGATTTGGCAAAAAAGGTTAGTGAAGTGAAGAAACAATGTAAGCAACTAATGGGCAGTAACTTTATATTTGCAGAAAACTAAACAAACATAGAAGCAGAAAAGCCGTTCATCATTTAGTGATGAACGGCTTTTCTTTCTTGTAGGAGAATAGATTTAATGATTCATTTCCAGTTTTGAATGCTTTCGTACTGCGCAAAAGTGGATTGCACTGGATTGGTAACAATGATAAAATACAATACTATCCAATTTCCGCAAAAAACTGTCAAACGAAATGAAACGAAATGACAAAATAGAACGCAAATACGTAAAATGGAGGGCCTGTTATGATGCAGAAACATCCTGACTTCGAATTTGAATCGGAACGTTTAGATTACACAAAACAATATATGCAAAAACTACTGGAAGAATCAATTCGTGATGTGAAATCTTCTCAAGAGCAGATACGACAGTCAATGGCAGACTTGGATTATTTAGACTCTAGTTTAAGCTACATCAACATTTTAACAAACGCTAGATTTTTTGAAATGGCCCGATCCCAAAGAGAAGGGCTTGAAGCGATTCAGCAAAAGCCCTATTTTGCCCGCATTCATTTTCAAAAGGAAGATGAAGCAGATGAAATGCTTTATATCGGCAAGACTTCTTTGTTCCACCGTGAAACGCAGGAGCCCATCATTGTTGATTGGCGGTCGCCTGTGGCAAATGTTTACTATGATGGTAGACTCGGTGCTCTTTCTTATAAAGTAAGAGATGAAGAATTCGAAGGACACCTTTATTCTAAACGGCAATACCGAATTGAAAAGGGCGAGTTGCTTGATATCCGTGATGTGGATCTGACAACGAATGACGAACTTTTACAGGAGGCACTTGCGGGAAAAGCTGATACACGGCTAACTGAAATTGTATCGACGATTCAGAGTGAACAAAACGCCATCATTCGAGCAAATTTGAAACAGCCCATAATTGTACAAGGGGCAGCCGGAAGTGGAAAGACCACAATCGCTCTCCATCGAATCTCCTACTTCCTCTATACAATGGGTGAAAGCTTTCCGTCTGAAAAATTAATGATTTTGGCACCCAGTAAGTTATTCATGGATTATATCGCGGACGTACTGCCAGAACTAGGAGTAGGACGTATCTGTCAGACTACGTACACGGAATACGTGCTGAACGCGACAGGGCTAAAACTGAAGCTGACAGATCCGGATGCAAAGCTAGAACTGCTAACTGAATCTGAAACCTTAGCAAAGGGTTTGCTATTTGTGACACGCTTAAAGGGTTCACTTCAATACAGGGGAATGATGCAACGTTATGTAGAAAAATTGGAACTCGACATGGCTCAACAGTTTGAAGATGTCTACATTGAAAAGTATCGAATCGTGAAAGCCTCCCGTTTGAGACAGCTCTTTCTCAAAGATTTTTCATATATGCCAGTAGAAAAACGAATTGAGCGGATTAAAATCATCATCGATGGTGACGTAAAGCGAAAACGGAAGCAGCTTATGAATATGCTGACAACAAAATACGATGCCGCACTTGATAAAGCACTTTACGGAATTCGGGATGAAGAGAAACGGAGAACCAAGCTCACAAGAATTCTGGAGGAGCGTGACGAAAGGCTTCCCATCATTGAAAAGGAAGGAAAAACGACTACTTCCGCCTACATGCGTAGATTCAAAAAATTTAATGTGAAAAAATTGTATCGGGATTGGCTGTCAAATAAGCAGTTGCAAACAGAGCTCGCGCCTGAGTGGTCCGACAGTGAGAGAGAGGCTTTTTTCACAACACATGAAAAAGAAACGTGGGAAATTGAGGATTTAGCAGCTATTTATTACTTGCATGCGTTATTAAAAGGAGTTGCGGATAAGTGGAAGATGAGGGTTGTCTTCATTGACGAAGTACAGGATTATAGCGAGTTTCAGCTTGCCGCATTACAAGATGGACTTGAGACAGATATGTTTACGATGGTTGGAGATCTAGCCCAGGGAATCCATAGTTATAGATCATTAACATCATGGGAACCTGTTAAGACATTATTTCCGCGAGCAACTTATACGACACTCCAAAAAAGCTATCGGACAACAATTGAAATAATGAATCTGGCCAATCAAGTGCTTACGCAGATGGATGAAGATTTGCCGCTTGTAGAGCCTGTCGTACGCCATGGGAGAGATCCTGAATTCTACGATATGCCTGAGTTTGATAGTGTCAGGATTAAGGGCATCTATGATGGGATTATTGAACGCGGACATCAATCAGTAGCGCTTATCTGCAAAACACGGAAAGATGCGGAGAAGATTCATAGCCATCTGGAAAAGTTCGGGATGCCAGTCCAATTGCTCGGAGAACAATCTGGTATCAGCGATGAGTGTCTACTCATCATTCCAAGTCATTTGGCGAAAGGGCTAGAATTCGATGCGGTCATTGTTGCCTCTTTTAACGAGCCATTCCGCAATCACCATATCGATCGAAAATTGCTTTATGTGACTATGACTAGACCGATGCATGAACTGCATATTACCAGTGCTACAAATATGGTTAGCTTGCATTGAGTTACGAAACGATTCAGTGCACGATGGACGAAGTGTTAACTATATTTCTTATCCATGACTCTTATACTATAAAAATACCTGAATAATTCAACTTCATATCTCCAATCTCGCTATTGTATAGGAAAGACGACTCGTATATAATAAAACTACTATCCTGAACTTTCGGGTAACTCTAATGATTTGTGTTCGAAAAGTCGAAAATACAAGGGGGAAAAAAGAATGACAAAAAAATTGCGTATTTTAACTCTAGGACTATTATTGGCAAGTGTAAGCATTCTATTATTTGCCTGCGGAACAGCCGAGGAAGATTCTGGGACATCGACAGATGGAGCTAGCGAAAAAAGAGTATTAAAAGTCGGGACAGATGCTACGTATGCGCCGATGGAGTACATGGATGAAAAAGGTAATATCGTAGGTATCGATATTGATATCGTGAAAGCGATTGCAGAAGCAGCGGGATTTGAAGTTGAATTTAAAAACTATGGTTGGGAGCCTCTTTTTCCAGCATTAAAAGGTGGGGAAGTAGACTTCGCAGTTTCTTCAATCACAATTACGGATGAACGGAAGGAATCGTATGATTTCTCTGATCCCTATTTCATAGCAAATCAATTGATTCTAGTTCCTGAAGATTCAAAAGTCACGAACTTTGAGGAATTGAAAGACAAAAGAGTATCTGTTCAAATCAATACAACGGGTCATATCGTGACAAAGGAACTTTTAGGGAATACAAGTTCTAAAATCGTCGCAACAGAGTCTATGCCTCTAGCAATTAGTGAAATGATCAACGGAAATGCTGATGCATCCATAGGCGACAATGCAGTCATTATTGATTACAAAGCAAATAATCCGAACGTAAAGGTTAAAACGATAGAAGATGACAGTTTCGAAAAAGAGTATTATGGATTAATGGTTAAAAAAGGGAATACGGAGATACTTGAAATGTTAAATGAAGGAATAAAGAAAATAAAAGAATCTGGGGAATTGAAGGAAATCACAGGATTTGATGTTGAGTAATCGTTTTTATAAAACGGTTTGCATACAGCAAGTCATTACATGGGAGTGATTGAATTGGATTTCCTAGATATAAGATGGGATATGATTTGGAACTATCGCGAATTGTTCATTCGTGGAATAGGAATTACTTTAGCACTTACCATTGTTGGTTATTTGGGAGGGTTTGTACTAGGCTTATTCGTAGGTATGGGGAAATTATCCAAGAAAAAGTGGATTTATTACCCTTCCAAATACTATGTAGACTTCTTTCGCGGAACACCATTACTCGTACAGATTCTACTAATACATTTAGCACTTATTCCTGGGATTTTCGGTCACTCGTTAGGTTATTTTGTTTCAGGTGCACTTGCTCTTGTTTTAAATAGTGCTGCATACAATGCGGAAATTATCCGAGCGGGCATTCAGTCGATTGAGAAAGGACAGATGGAAGCAGCAAGGTCTTTGGGGATGACACAAAATGTTGCAATGAAAAATATTATACTCCCACAGGCTTTTAGGCGAATGGTTCCACCGCTTGGTAATGAATTAATCGCACTTCTCAAAGATTCTTCATTAGTCACGATTATCGCTGCAAATGATTTATTATATGCAGGGAAAGTAGTCGCGGGAGCTTATTCAAGATTTTGGGAACCCTATATCACGGTTGCCATTCTATATCTATGTCTAACGTATATCTTTGGAAAAATTATTACGTATGTTGAAAATCGGTTCAGTAATAGTTATGTTCCCACACAAAGAAAGAAAATATTTTCGAGTAGGCGTTAAGTAGGAAGGTGATCGTGTGATTAAAGTACAAGGCCTTTATAAATCATTTGGGCAGTTAGATGTTTTAAAGGGAATCGATTATGAAGTGAAGGAAAAGGAAGTCATTTGCGTTATTGGTCCAAGCGGTTCTGGGAAAAGCACATTTTTACGTTGTATAAACTTATTGGAAGACATCACAGCTGGGAATGTCTATATTGATGGCGTAAAAGTAAATGATCCAAAAACGGATATCAATGAAATTCGAAAAGACGTGGGAATGGTATTTCAACAATTTAACTTATTTCCACATATGCGGGTAATCGATAACATTACAATTTCACCAAGAAAAATCCGTAAAATGAATCCTGCTGATGCAGAACTATTGGCTCATCAATTGTTAAAAAAGGTTGGGCTTGCTGATAAAGCGAATTCATACCCTGAACAATTATCCGGTGGGCAGATGCAGCGGGTTGCGATTGCAAGGGCATTAGCGATGCAACCAAAAATTATGCTATTTGATGAACCAACTTCTGCACTCGATCCGGAAATGGTGAAGGAAGTGCTGGATGTCATGAAACAGCTAGCTATTGAAGGGATGACGATGGTCGTTGTCACGCATGAAATGGGATTTGCAAGAGAGATGGGCGACCGTCTATTGTTCATGGATCAAGGAGTTATTGTGGAAGAAGGTATACCTGACCAAGTATTTAATAATCCCAAAAATGAGCGGACAAAAGCATTTTTAAGTAAAGTGCTCTAATCTGGCCGAAAGATAGTAAGGAAAGCAGATGAGTGAAGTGAGTTCACTTATACTGTTTTCCTTTTTTTGGAGGTATATAATTATTTAGTCATTTGGTGTGATAAAGTTAGATACTTACTAGTAGGTGGAAAAAAATTGAAGGTGGTTTTTATATTGAAACAATGGACAAAAGAAATCGAGATTGATGCACCAATTGAACAGGTCTGGAAGTTTTTTGATGGAACTACAGAAAATATGAGGAAAATTATGCCGCAAGTGGTTGATAACAAACCAATAACAATAACAGACGAAAAGGTTGGAAGTGTGTATTTGCAAAAATATAAAGAAGGTAAGCGCGTAATGGAGTACGAAGTAAAAACGTTACAATATCAAGATTTACCAAATGAAAAAAAGATGAAAGCCGGTTTCACGCTTGCTAATATGTTTGAAATTACAGCGTGTTATGAATTGGTTAAGCTTAGTGAGCATAAAACCTCTTTTACCTATACTATGACGAATCGGCCTTTAAAATGGTTTGTGAAGTTGTTTTTACTGTTTTCCAACGATAAAGTTGTTGTTGAATTTCTAGAACGAGTAAAAAGGGTGGCTGAATCGGAAAACTGAATCACGGTGCCAGTCACCATCGATTTGGGTTAACTTTTTCAAGTACTAGTTAAGTTTGTAGTTGCAACTTTGCTATTCCTTCGAAACTACCACACATGCTGAATTAGTCATACAAATAAATCTTCATATCGTCGCTATCATCAAGTGTAGCGAGTAAAATGTTATTTATTTCCACGTTATAGATTGCAACTTTATGTTCCAGCCATTGATTGTCCTTACCTAAATGATGTAACTCCTGAAAATCGATTTTCCCTTCTTTAATTATTATACTTTGAAAAGAATATGGTTTTTTTATCAATTGTATGTCTTCTCGAGTCAGTGCTTGGAGTTGAGGCGACAGGAAAAATGAAATGGTTCCATCCGGCTCCCATTGTGCAAGAGCAACATTTTGGACATCGTCAATACTTTCCTTTCGCAATTCTGACAATAAATGATCGAGTGTAATCCGTGCTTTTGCTAAGTTCATATAAACTATTTCACCGTTTTTAATCAGTGGATAAGGAGATGGTTCAAACCACTTTCTGAATGTGTCCCATTTTAAACTCAAGAAAACAAAAATAATGTATAAGACAATTAACACTGTCGTTGTTATCAAGGATCCTTTCATCCCCAATTTTTCATCTGATAATGGGTGAGCAATAATATTTCCGAGAATTAAAGCAACGGTGAAATCGATTAGTCGCAACTGTGAAATAGATCGTGCTCCCATTATTTTAGTTGCGAATAGTAAGAAGAGAAATGAAATTATTGCCCGTATAATCCACTGGATTGACGTGAGTGTTTCTTGTCCATGAAAAAAATCCATATTTCTTCACATCCTTACTAATCGTTGGGTTTCAATAATACTAATTATTTTTGACTACTAACAAGTAAGGTAAGAAATTCAACCTGAATTTCACTAGGTAATATGTTTTATGATTTAGTTTTCATCCTATGATTGCAGTTGGAACGTTTTTATTGCCTCATATTTGGGAGACTTTTCCGGATGTATCGTGAATAGGGAAAACGAGAGGACTGGAACTTCAATCGGTGCAAAATTTTCATTTTGAATGGTCAGTTTATCCTTCGACTTCCTTTTTTTTGCGATTGTGACGTGGGGAGTGAATCGATCTGAGATTGGCATATCAAGTTGTTTGGCGACAGTGATCTCAATCTCTCTTTGTAAAGATGGTAATTCCAAGGTTTCGCTTACAGTCAAATAGACAACTCGCGGACCTGACGCCGGACCAAAATAGGATAAACCATTGATATGCATGTGAAAGGGTTTATGACCATCAGCAATTACCGAAAGTCTATCCGTTAGGAAAGGCAAATGTTGCTCTGACAGGGGTCCTATATACAGCAAAGTTACATGCAAATCCTCTATATGCGGAATCACTTTATAAGCTGTTTGTAGTTCATATTTATTCCTGAAACCCTCAACATGATTTTCTAAAGTCGATGGTATTTTTATACCGATGAAATAATGTTTGGACATTCTTGCTCCTCCTTTAAAATGGAATTGATGATTCATCCTTAGTGTGGCCCGGAAGATCTTCATCAACTCAGCAATTTCGTTAAAAAACATTTTCACTTACAAATACTTTTTTATAGGGATTAGATAGCTTATTTATAAAGAAGTTGATATAATCAATATTATTAGATAATGATTTTATCGATTGTATCCAAATAAAGGAATATGGTTAAAGTGGTTACACGTCGCTTAACTAGGTATTCCTTTTAATTCGACAACTATACGGAAATGGCCAGAGCGAATGGCCGGAAAATTAGGAATAGGGAGATGCACATATTATGACGACCCGTACAATTACAGTCACATTAAGCGAAACGAAAAAACAACAGCCATCATCCGACCAATTGGAATTCGGGAGAGTATTTTCTGACCATATGTTTGTGGCTGACTATTGTGAAGGACAAGGTTGGACGGATCATCGAATTGTTCCGTACGCACCACTTGAGTTGGATCCGGCATCCACTGTTTTCCACTACGGCCAGACGGTATTTGAAGGACTAAAAGCTTATGTAGGTCAGAATGGCCAAGTCCTGCTGTTTCGTCCGGAAGAAAACATGAAACGCATGAACAAATCGGGCGAACGCTTGTGTATGCCGCATTTCGACGAAGAGATTGCAATTGAAGCTTTGGAACAATTAATTACTATTGATAAAGACTGGATTCCAGAAACAGAAGGAACTTCACTTTATATAAGGCCTTTCATGGTCGCAACTGAACCGTATCTTGGTGTTGCACCATCTAAGAAATATAAATTCATCATTATTCTTTCACCTGTTGGATCTTATTATAAAGAAGGAATCCATCCGGTTAAAATTTTAGTTGAAAATGAATATGTGCGCGCAGTAGCTGGCGGAACAGGAAATGCAAAAACAGCAGGCAACTATGCGTCAGGACTGAGAGCACAGGAGATAGCGAGTAAAAAAGGCTATTCACAAGTTCTTTGGCTTGATGGAGTAGAGCGAAAGTACATTGAAGAAGTTGGTAGCATGAACGTCTTTTTCAAAATAAACGGTGAAGTCATAACACCAGTTCTGAATGGCAGCATATTGGAAGGGATTACGAGAAAGTCAATCCTTCAATTACTTAAACACTGGGATATCCCAGTCGTTGAACGTAAAATTTCAATGGTAGAATTAAGGCAAGCACACATGGATGGTACGTTAGAAGAAGCGTTTGGTACAGGAACGGCAGCGGTTGTTTCACCAATTGGAGAACTTAATTGGGGCGATGAAATAATGGTCGTTAATAATAATGAAACCGGTGAATTATCTAAAAAACTTTATGATACACTCACAGGTATTCAAACTGGAAAAGTAGAAGATCCATTTGGTTGGGTAGTCAAAGTTACTGAACCGGTAAAAGCGTAACCGTTTCTTCAATAAGAAAGTAGAAAAGGGTAGCCCTCTAAGGTGCTATCCTTTTCTTTGAATGAAGCAAAGCATTTAGTAGTTAAACGACAAACAACAAACAACCCAAACTGATATCAACTATATGCATTTTTAACAATACTGATATTTGTAGTTTGGATAAAGAATTTGTAATCTAATGTATACTTATATATAAAACAAATAGGGGATGGTCATTTATGATTAAAGCAATTATTTTTGATTTGGATGATACGTTGCTATGGGATAATAAAAGTGTGGCAGTTGCATTCAAGAAAACCTGTGAAAATGCCGCACAAAAACATGATATTGATCCGGTGGTACTTGAAGAAGCTGTCAGGTTCGAAGCCAGGAAACTTTATGAAACTTATGATATATATGAATTCACACAAACAATCGGTATTAATCCTTTTGAAGGTCTTTGGGGGGATTTTAATGATGAAGGCGACTCCTTCCAGAGAATGAAAGAAATTGTTCCAAGCTATCGTATGGAAGCGTGGACGAGAGGACTTAAGCGGCTAGGTATTGACGATGTAAAACTAGGAAGTGAATTAGCGGAACTATTCCCGGAGGAAAGGAAAAAACATCCATTTGTATATGAAGAATCATTAAAAGTGCTAGACCTTTTGAAAGATACATACAAACTCATTTTACTGACAAATGGTTCTCCAAGTTTGCAATATACAAAACTGGAAATCACATCGGAAATAGCACCTTACTTTGAAAAGATTATCATTTCGGGCGCATTTGGAATTGGAAAGCCAGATCCATCGATTTTCCACCACATACTCACTGAGACTGATGTAAAAGCAGATGAAGCAATCATGGTTGGAGATAATTTGATGACAGATATTTTAGGTGCCTCTCGAGTGGAAATGCGTTCTGTATGGATTAATCGTGAGGATAAACAACCAAGTGAAGAAGTAATACCCACTTATGAGATATGTCATTTAGAAGAACTATTTCCCATACTAGAAGAGTTGAGGAAAAAGTAAACTGTCAACTAGTGGGAAATCCTATGGCGCGTAGGACTTTGAAACTTGGAGACTAAACAATTCCATAGTTAAGGATTTCTCGGATCTATTCACTATTGTGAATAGATCTTTTTTTGAGGATTTTATCGAAAAGGTATATTCATAGTCTCTGTAGCGTATTAATTTAGTGTGAGATTTAGGTTTAGTTCTCCTTCCCGAAGTTTCAATTACTATAGTCATTGGAATAATGATTCATGAAAATCCAAATTACTTAAAAGGAGATGTACAGTATGGGTTTGATATTATTTTTAATTCTAGGCGGAATTATTGGATGGTTTGCAGGAATCATTTTAGGTAAAGATATGCCGGGCGGAGTCATAGGTAACGTCATAGCTGGTGTAATTGGTGCATGGATTGGTGGAAGATTGCTGGGGAATTGGGGACCTAAACTTGCGGACTTTTATATTGTTCCTGCTATTATAGGGGCACTAATTTTTGTGATTATTGTTAGCTTTCTCATGAAGTCTATGCGTAAAACGTTTTAACCCAAAAGACATGTATCAGTTATATACTGAAAAAAGAACGAGCATCAATGTAAAATGATGCTCGTTCTTTTTTATGGAAATAGTGGAGTTTGTGATAAAGTAGGTCTGTTTTCTAAATAAAACTCACAAGTCTATTGCAATAACATCGAAAATATCTTCAAGCTTTTTCAATCGATCAACATTATTCTGTTCAACATGATTATCAACGGTTAGCATCATTATGGCATCTCCGCCGACATTCGATCGACCAACCTGCATCGTCGCAATATTGATGTTTTCAATTGCTAGCAACGTTCCAACTCGCCCGATGGCACCGGGCTGATCTTTATGGTTAATGAACAACAAGTGACCTTCAGGTGTAACATCTACGAGGTTGTCATCGACTTTCACAATACGTGCGCCTAAACCGTTAAGCAAAGTTCCGGCAACACGTCGTAAACCTTTCGTTGTCGATACTTCTACAGTAACTAAATTTGAAAAGCCTTTAGATGTTGAAGTTTTATGTTCATTTACCTTGATGTCAAAACGGTCTGCCAAAAATTTCGCGTTTACATCATTCACATGTGTACCGAGGTTACGTTTTAAAAGTCCTTTTAGCGTGTTTCGAGTTAAAGGGCGGACATCAGATTCTGCGAGATTTCCTGAGTAATATATATTTACCTCTTGAATGACGCCTTCTGCTAAATGGGACAGGAATACACCAAGTTTTTCAACTAAGTTAAAGAATGGCTCAACTTTGGCAAGTGCTTCTTTAGAAACGGAAGGCAGATTAACAGGATTCTGGACAGCTCCGCCGTTTAAAAATGTTACAACATCTTGGCTTACGTCGATTGCCACACTTTCTTGCGCTTCAATCGTACTTGCACCTAGGTGAGGAGTTGCAATTACTTCGGGAAGTGTCAGCAGTTTATGACCAACAAATGGCTCTGTTTCAAAAACGTCGAGTGCAGCACCTGCTACTTTTTTAGCAACAATGGCATCATAGAGTGCATCTTCGTCGATAATACCGCCTCGTGCACAGTTAATGATCTGGACGCCATCTTTCATCAAGTCGAATGCTTCTTTATTGATCATGTGACGAGTATCTTTTAGAAGTGGGGTATGAACAGTTATGAAGTCAGCGGCTTTTAGCACGTCTTCAACAGAACCTGCTGTAATTCCCATTTTTTTCGCTTTTTCTTCAGTTAAAAAAGGATCATAGGCAATGACATTCATGCGTTGTCCTTTCGCTCTTGCTGCAACTTCCGCTCCAATTCGTCCTAGTCCTACAACACCTAGCGTCTTGTTTTTTAATTCAACGCCAATAAATGATTTACGGTCCCATTGTTGATTTTTCAACGAATTGAATGCCTGTGGTATTTTACGTGCTAGAGCCATCAACATTGCCATTGTATGTTCAGCAGCAGAGTTCGTATTGCCATCTGGAGCGTTGACGACGATAATTCCGTGTTCAGTTGCCGCATCCAAATCGATGTTATCGACGCCGACACCAGCACGTCCTATGATCTTCAAATTTGTCGCTTTTTCAATGATTTCACGTGTCACTTGTGTTTGGCTACGGACAAGCAGTGCGTCATAATCTTTAATGTTATCAGCCAATTGTTCTGGTGAGAAACCTGTTTCAATAACGATGTTCAAACCTTCAGCTTGTCTTAACGGATAAATACCATCTTCACTTAATGGATCGCTGATTAGTATATTAAAAGTCATTTAGACCAACACTCCTTCGTTTACGTAGACTTGCTGTGCTGCTGCAGTCCCTTTACCTAAATCTATCTTTTTGCCGATTTTTAGTAGGCCGATTTCCATTGCACTTATCGTTTGCAGAACATCTGCTGGTGAACAGTAACCCATATGGCCAATGCGGAATATTTTTCCGCTTAAATGTTGTTGTCCGCCTGCAACAATTAAACCAAATTCTTGTTTAATGACTTTTCTAAACGCTTCTGCATCGAAATCATCCGGTTTTACGGCAGTGACAGTGGGGGAGGCATCCTTGTCACTTGTTAGTAAAGGGATTCCTAACGCTCGGAAAGCGGCGCGCGTCATATTCATCATCAAAGTGTGACGTGCGTTCACTTGTTCGAATCCTTCATTCTCCATTAGTTGAAGCACTTGTTCCAGACCGAATAACAAAGATAATGCAGGTGTAAATGGAGTTGTATCTTTTAACAAATTGTCACGATATCTAATTAAATCCAAATAATAGCGAGGTTGGGGATTGTTTTCAATGATGTTCCATGCGCGGTCGCTCGCTGCGATAAAAGCGAGCCCTGCTGGAAGCATGAACGCTTTTTGAGAACCTGTCACTAATACGTCGATTCCCCAGTCATCCATTTTCGTCTCTACACCACCGACACAAGAAACGCCATCTACAATGATTAAAGCATCCGACACTTCATGAACTGCTTGTGCCAGCTCCTTAATAGGATTCAATACACCCGTTGACGTCTCACAATATGTAGAAAATACGGCTTTAATATCGGGGTTATTTTGCAATAGACCTTTAATCTGCAAAGGATCCAGTGCTTGTCCCCATTCGACATCCACACTATGAACCTTGATATTGTAAGCTTCACATATTTTTGTGAAACGTTCACCGAATGCTCCTGTTACAACGACTAATACTTCATCGCCGGGATTGACAATATTTACAACGGCAGCTTCCAAACCAGCCGTCCCGCTGCCGGTCAATATTAGAACGTCTTGACTCGTGCCAAAAACCTTTTGCAGTCCAGGCTTGATATTTCTAAGCATAGTCGATGTCTCTTGTCCCCGGTGGCCGATCATTGGTTGACTCATCGCCCGTTGTACACTTGGTGGGATGGGGCTCGGTCCCGGAATTCGTAGTAGCATTTGGTCTTGTAACATCTTCATTCTCCTCTCGATTATGGAAATAAAAATAAATAGAAAAAAAGCCTTCCTCCCCTTACAAATGAATGTAAGGGGCGAAAAGCTCTAATACTCACGCGGTACCACCCTTTTTACTGTCCAATAAAAGCGACAGTCTTAGTTAGCATGCTTAACGCGCATGTGACGGATAAACCTACTAAATGTTTCGGCTTATCTATTCCGGAGTGCTACTCTACAAAGAAATCACTGATTTGCACCATCCATCAGCTCTCTTGAGATTTCAGTAGATAAAGTGTGTCTCCATCAAAATAGTTAGATTAGTTATGGAATTAGAACTAATCATAACAAATGAAAAACGAATGTCAAGCATCGTTTTTGAAGATATCAATTTTTTCTGAGACCAATTGATAGAACAATGCTTGCAGGAACGGTATCCTTTCTAGTGAGAACAAAATAAGGAGTGATTAGATTTGGTTGTAGATAATATAAAAAAATTCAATTCGATTCCACTTTCAGTTCTAGATCTTTCTCCGATAAATGAAGGCAGCAACGCAACGCAGTCCTTCAAAAATAGTGCAGAATTGGCACAACACGTCGAGCGATTGGGATTCAACCGCTACTGGCTTGCTGAGCATCACAATATGCCAGGTATTGGAAGTTCTGCGACATCAGTCCTTATCGGGCATATTGCTGGAGCAACAAATCGGATTCGCGTCGGTTCGGGAGGGATTATGCTACCTAACCATGCGCCGCTTGTTATTGCCGAGCAGTTCGGTACACTCGAATCGATTTATCCGGGAAGAATCGATCTGGGGTTAGGCCGTGCACCTGGTTCGGATCAGGCAACAGCCTATGCGCTGCGCCGTACTTTGCAAAGCACTGGCGATGATTTTCCGGAACAGTTGGCGGAACTTCAAGCTTATTTTGAACCGGACAGATCAGCCCGTGTTCGCGCATTTCCAGGTGAAGGGCTTGATATTCCGATTTGGCTTCTTGGTTCATCCGGTTTCAGTGCACAGCTCGCAGCGCAGAAAGGTTTGCCATTCTCTTTTGCAAGTCATTTTGCGCCAGCCTATACAATGGCTGCTATGCAGCTTTACCATCAAAATTTCAAACCATCTAAATTTCTTAAGGAACCATATGCCATGCTCGGCGTCAACGTCATCGCAGCGGAGACGGATGAGAAGGCGCAATGGTTGGCAACTTCACAGCAACTACAATTCCTTGGTATCACTACGGGAATGCCGTCACAACTAAAACCACCCGTCGACAATATCGAAGACTTTTGGTCACCACAACAAAAGGCATCTATTGCGCAAACGCTAGATTCTCGTACAACAATCGTCGGCAGTCCGGAAACTGTAAAACAAAAGCTCGAAAGTTTCATTCAAGAAACGAGAGCAGACGAATTAATTATTAACACGCAAATATTCAATCATGAAGATCGATTGCGTTCTTATGAAATTGTTGCAGAATTGATGAATTGAATAAATAAAAGCCGCGACCTTTATGAAGGGGTGCGGCTTTTTACCATGAAAAATTACTCAATTAAAATCTTTTTATGGTAAATATTGATGATAGACGTTGGGAAGATAAGAGGGGGAAACAAATTCGAAAATAAAAGCACCGGTATGATAACCGATGCTTTACACTTTTATTCATCTCTGCTTATCTTGTCGTTCCCAAACTTTGAGCGAAGGATACGGATCAAAAGCCCATTCTGTCCGTCCGTTATATTTGTACATCCCGTAGTGGAGATGGGGAGGGAAACGACCTGATGTCCCTTCTTTACCATAACCTGAGCTGCCTACTGAACCGATGATTGTTCTTGGTTCAACGATGTCACCTTCTGTGATATCTTTATTAAAATAAGCTAAATGGGCAAAATAGTGGTACGTATTATGTGTATCTCGAATACCGACCCGCCAACCTCCAAATTCATTCCAGCCCATTATTTCAACTACTCCATAAGACGTGGCTCGCACGGGGACACCATAACCTGCAAATAAATCGGTTCCTTCATGAATTCTTCGGCCGCCCCAGCCTCTTTTTGCCCCCCAGGTTCCATTGTAACTATAATTATAATTGGTGGGAATAGGGAAAGCATGTTCATCCAGATCCAGCGTTTCAAAGTGCTTATACAGTTTTGCAATCGTCATGATTTGTCTAACAGTTTCTTCACGCTTGTAATATTCTTCTAAAGCTAATTTAAAATCCTCTTCTTCTTGTCCATACCCGCTTAAATAAGTAGCCATTGTAAAAAGCACATCTTCCGCATTATTATTATCTGCAACACCGTCTCCATTACCATCAAGGCCATTTCCGCCAAAGTAGGCAATCGATTCAGAAGATGTATCGTCTTTATTTGGATTAAGTGGGCCAATCCAATAATCATCTAAAAATTGGATTGCGATGGTTCCATCTTTCTTGGGTATATCAGTTCGAACCTGCTGGATATTACGTTCATACTGATCGACGGCGGCTAAATAATACCACGGAACAGTTACATTCTCGAAACGTAAATAAAATTGCATTCGTTCTTCCAGAATTGTTTCTCTTGATGGTTCTTCCTTAGCTACAACAACAGTAAAGAATAGAAACGACAATGTGATGATATACATCGGAAACAAAATCCAATGTCGCACAAAAATACCCTCCCTTTTTAGCCATTTAATTAGAATTCCCTAAATTGATTAATTCATAACTGTGTAGCTATGTGAAAATTTTCGAGCTAGACAAAATGATGTATATAACTTTTATATCTTCACATAATAAGGTTGAGATCCATTTAAACAAGTGGAGAAAAAAGGAGAGATAATAAAATTGGGAATTTTAGATGGAAATCCGAAAGACGAACCGTTGCACTACGGAGAAGTAATAGGATCATGGGCATATGTTTTGGCGAATAATGGGCTAATTAGTGGCTACGAAGCATTTGTTAATCATGCAGGTGACGGAGATCTCATTGAACTCCTAGAAGAGGCAATTAAAACGATGAAATCAGAAAATAAGCAACTTGAAAATGTTTTGAAAGAGAATGGAATCGCATTACCCCCTTCATTGCCTGAACGACCTAAAGCGACAGCAGAAGATATACCGGTCGGTGCGAGATTTATGGATCCGGAAATCAGTGCTGCAATGTCCATTAATGTCGGGCAGGGTCTTGTGTCATGCAGTCAAGTAATGGGACAATGCTTGCGGGAAGATGTCGCAATGATGTTCAGTAAATTCCACGCGGATAAAATGCTGTTCGGTTTTAAATTGTTAACTTTGAATAAAGAAAAAGGGTGGATTATTCCCCCACCGCTTCATAAAAGTGTTCCAAGCTAACGGCTGGATTAGAAGGACCTTGTCAGCTTTATTGACAAGGTCCTTTTCATATTGTGAAATCGAGCACCTCTTGGTAAACTTAGGCATAAAAGTAAAAGAGGTGTTCTGAATGATTCGACTACTTACTGAGGAAGACAGGCAACTAACTTTAGATTTTGTCTCTCAAAAACCAGCAGAAAACCTTTTTATTATTGGAGATATCGAAGCCTATGGGTTTGATAATCCCATTCAGAAATTATGGGGAGATGTCACAGAGGATGATCAATTGCGTGGTGTTCTGTTAAAATATGCTGGAAACTTCATAGTCTATGCACCTGGAGAATTCGATGCGCAAGGAATCGCAGAAATAATCAATTTTGATAAAAAATACGAGTTCATATCTGGGATTGAACATATTGTTCTTAAATTGGAACCGCATTTGAATTTGAAACCAACCAATCCTCGAGTACTTTATTATGCGAAATGTGAGAAGGGAAATGACTTGCAAGTAGTTCCCGCACGAATAGTTGTGAAGAAAGCTGTACCTGAAGACGCTGAAATAATCATTGATCAAATGCAAGGGATACCTGAATTTGCAATGAGTACGATGAGTGTTGAACATAAACGTGATTCACTTAGCAATGGGTCAGCACGGTCTTATTACATCGAAGAGGGCGGTCGAATAATTAGTTCTGCATCGAGTACGGCTGAGAATAGCCAGTCTGCAATGATTGTAGGTGTAGGAACGTTACCAGGTCACGAAAAAAGAGGGTTGGCTTCATTTTGTATGTCGGTGATCTGCGAAGAACTTCTCAAAGAAGGTAAGATGATATGTCTGTTTTACGATAATCCCGATGCAGGTTCTATTTACAAACGGATTGGCTTTGTAGACATCGGAAAATGGTCCATGTGGAGCTTCAAAAAATAGTTGGTTGTTAAAAAAATGAGTCGATTAAAGGCTGAGTTGGTGACTGCCACTTTTTTTGATGATAGAATTAAAATTATAGATAATTTAAAATAAGGAGTGATTCGAATGGAGAAGTTGCAATCGATCGAGCAATTTGAACAATTGAAAAGTGAGGAGCGTATAATCTTTATGTTCTCAGCAGATTGGTGTGGGGATTGTCGCGTCATTGAACCAATTTTACCTCGAATTGAAGCGGATTATCCTGAATATCAATTCATCCTGGTTGACCGTGACGAGTTTATCGATTTATGTGGGGAACTTGATATTTTTGGAATCCCCAGTTTCATAGCATTCCATGACGGGGTAGAAGTAGGGCGCTTTGTCAGTAAGGATCGAAAATCGCAAGCAGAGATTGAAGAGTTTATCAACAGCTTGTCTGCCTAATGCATCGTGATTTGATTGACGTGAACTTGCAATTTGTAACCCTGGTAAATAAAATACCGTTAAGTAGGGGGACTGTTGATGAAACCGGTTATCGGCATAACGACAGATGTCGAACAAAGTGGCAAGCACGTTTTAGATAATGAATATGTCCGATCGGTCATCAGAGCGGGCGGTTTACCGCTTATTATTCCGGTTGGGATTGAGGAAGATGTCAGTCAACTGCTTGGAATGTTGGATGGACTTATTTTATCCGGAGGGCAGGACATTAATCCAATGCTTTTCAATGAGGAGCCATATGCTTATCTCGGTGAAGTTTCACCAATCAGGGATTCAATCGAGTTGGAACTTGCACGTCAAATGCTCAAAACAGGCAAACCTATTCTCGGTATATGCAGGGGAATCCAAATACTGAATGTTGCAGCTGGTGGTACAGTTTTTCAAGATTTACATAAACAGAACGAGGGGCCAACGCTCCAGCATTTGCAAATCGCACCCAAAACACATCCTTCTCATTATGTCCTGGTCGAAGAAGGAAGTCTGCTAAAATCGATAGCGGGAAGTGAGCGCATTCAAGTTAATTCATACCACCATCAATCTTTGAAAGATGTAGCTGCTGTTTTCAAAGTTACTGGTATGGCGAGTGATGGAATTATAGAAGCAATCGAATGCATTGGTAAGGAATTTGTACTGGGTGTTCAGTGGCATCCCGAATCATTATCAGCAAAAGGAGATTCTGTCTCCCTACGGCTTTTTGATAAGTTTATTGGTGCGTCTGCTAGGAAAAAAAGCTGAGCTAGTTTGAACGGTACCCCAATTGGTAGTCACACTTACTAGCTGGGGTGCAGTTCATTTGCTCAGTTTTTTATTGTTCAAATAAGTCATCATTTTTTCTGGGTAATCTGTGAAAATAGCGGTGACACCGACTTGAGTCAAAGCATCTACATATTGATACTCATTTACCGTGAATACACGAATGGAAACACCTTTATCGATAACCATTTTAGCAAACGGTCGGAGAGCGGATGGTAATGTTATATGCAAGGCATCTGCAGGAATTGATCGCAAATAATCAAGCGGTTCCACAAGTACTTCCATAAACAAGGCGGCGGTTTCTATATGGGGGGCTATTTTTTTTGCCATTTGAACCGCTCCGTGGTCGAATGAAGAAATTACGACACGACTATCAAGTTTCATAACCGATACTAGCTCGGTAACTTTTTTGACCATTCCTTCATATGGAAAAATATCTGATTTGAGTTCAATATTTAGATGATGAGACGTTTCAGAGAAAATATCGAGTACTTCACGTAATGTAGGTATGACTTCCCCTTGAAATACGGAAGAAAACCAGCTGCCAAAATCAAACATCCTTAGTTCTGATAGCGTCATATCCTTTATGAAACCGTGGCCATTAGACGTTCTATCAATTGTTTCGTCATGGATGACGACCAGTTCACCATCTTTTGTAAGATGAACATCAAATTCTACGCCGTATATTTGCAGTTTAGCAGCTTTCCGAAAGGCAGAAATTGTATTTTCGGGATGTGTTCCTGATGAGCCGCGATGAGCATAAATATTCAATTTAAAACCTCCTTTATTTACCTATAATTGTAAGGCTTTCATCATGGAGTAGCAATTGATTTACTTGCTGAAAACAATGTAAATTGGAAAAGGGATGTCCTCAATTGAGGACATCCCTTTGTTTTTTGTTAGGTACCACTACTATTTTGAATTTAATTTTTCATCCCGAAAATTCGGGGAATAATTTCCATAGAAAGGATAAGCTTTCAGAGCCGCGGTCATTGTTCCACTGGGTGTCTTCTAACTTAAGCAACATAAACCCTGCCTACTTTTACGTCCTTGCGACCCTTTAGTCGCGCCAGTGTGAATAAGTATTCTCAAAAACAGTACATAGAATGCCAGATATTCAATCATAACGATTACCTAATTGTTAACTGAATCATCTTATCATGGATAATATCATCTGTCAAGGTAACATAAGATTCATTGCCATTCATCCATCTGTTCTTCCTCCGCGATTACTTGTAAGTCGTCCGCGGTAATTGTGAGTACTTGGTAGTCCGTACGTTCAGCGTGTTTTTCTGCTGCCTTCTTCACAAATTTTGGAGATCCTTCATTTTCCTCATCATAGACAATGAGAATTCCATCAGAATTACGCATGAAAAATTTGTCTTTTTCGATAAACTGCCATGGAGCTTCGTAAGGTTTGCTCGTTAAACTAACATGATAATCGGCCAAAGCAACAATCGTATGGTACTTTTCCTTTTTCATGTCGTTCCAATTTTTCTCTTGCTCTTTAAAAGGGGTGATAATCGCATATTTTAATCCGGTATGTTCTTTTCTTAATTCAATTACGATTTCCGCTGCCCATGTTTCAATACCTAGTTGACCGCTAATAATAACCCATTCCAATCCATCGTCTAGCAATGTTACTAGTCGATTTTCCAAAGCCTTTTTAATGAAATGTACTCCTGGGTGTTTATCATCAAATATACCAAGTTCATGCGGTTTATACCCCGTAACGACCAATCGTTTTAGAATACGTTCCGCCTCCTTTACCAGTAAAAAAATGATTACCTATCATTTTAGCATGAATAGTGGTTGTAATATAGGTAAGTCTCTGATGTTCATATTACGCTTTCCCTAATATTGTAAAGGTTATTTTGGACAGGGGGAATATCCATGTCATGCAACATGGATTGAAATCAGGAACAAAATCCAAACTGTTTCCAAAAGGTTGGGATTTTATTTTTGGATATAATCATCTGTTTGGAAATCTTATCTTCTGTCGATGAATGTAATGTATAACATAATGAGTTTTGGATATAATACGTTTACAAAGTTAATATCCATTCCGAAGTAGCTCAGCGGTAGAGCAATCGGCTGTTAACCGATCGGTCGTAGGTTCGATTCCTACCTCCGGAGTCATTTTTTAGTAAAAACCTCTTCTCAATTGAGTAGAGGTTTTTTGAGTGCGCCCAGCATGGGCGTAGTCTATAGGGTGCAAGTCCCGAACTGTGAAGGCAGAAGTAACAGTTAGCTTAACGCAAGGGTGTCCATGGCGACG
>NZ_JBXCJD010000009.1:0-88178 GCF_056786515.1 Sporosarcina sp. Y838
TTTCACAACCATCAACTTAAACTCATCGCTATATTTAGCCATAATAAAACACCCCAAAGGTTAGATTTTGACTCTAACTTTTGGGGTGCACAACAATTCCTGGCGTTTTTAATTTTGATAGGCAGAGCTTTTATAATCGGGGTACTGTCATTCGGGAATTGGCAAGTACATTGTCGCGATTTCAGAAATTGCTTCTGCAGTCGCCGGCATTAGTGGGTAGTAACCATTTTTAACCATATACTGCCAAATATCATAAGCATGACGATTACTATTCATGAAAGCATTCTCTAAAAAATGTCTTAAATCAGGATTCGCGCACTCGAGGGTCGCCGCTCCGTAATTTTTGGCTGAGCTTTTTTGATTGAGTAAATAGGCAGCGGCGATTTCCCGGTCGTTGTGGGTTTGAATGGATGTTCTCGGTTGTTCCGGTTGAAGCGGGACGGGTGCTTTTGTGAAATCCTGGAGTGTCGGATTTAAATCATCGGGCCTGAACTTACTGATATCTGGCGTTGTCTCGCTTTGCACAAACTCCACTTTCAAATTATAGTCTTTTACATGTTGCGGAAAGTGACGAGTCAATAGTTCTTTTAGTTCTGGATCTTTGGCCTGGTTAATAAATCCGCTCATACATGTAACAGTGTTGAAGCATCCTAAAATCAATTCACTTAACTCGAATAACTCATGTGATGCCAATTTCATTCTTTTTCCTCCTCGAATCTCATTCTCCGCACGACATTATCCTTTGCAATAAGGGCAAGTATATACGGTTTTTAAAAAAGGGTAATACTAGAAATTGCTTTTATATTAGTAATCCAGAAAATTTACTTTTACTGGTATAAAAAGTGCGGATTGCACCACAATAGGGACGATTCAGAGTAATTAGGAGGCGAAGTTGTGGACAATAATCTATCTTATGGGGCCGATTACAAACTAATCCCAGTAACATCGGTAGAAAGTGGAACTGGAAAAGAGGTCCTTCCGGATTTGTACAGTCATACTGTTCAAATCGTAAATATTAGTTTGGTTGGGCTTCCTGACGCGAATGATTTCGTGTTAATTGATGCAGGCATGCCCCACTCCGCGAATGAAATCTTCTCTGTTATTGAAGAACGTTTTGGTAAAGATAGTCGACCCAAGGCAATTATTTT
This sequence comes from Sporosarcina sp. Y838, assembly GCF_056786515.1. NCBI lineage: Bacteria > Bacillati > Bacillota > Bacilli > Caryophanales > Caryophanaceae > Sporosarcina > Sporosarcina sp. Y838. The sequence continues at coordinate 1,149 of NZ_JBXCJD010000009.1, forward strand.
AACCCATGGTCATTTTGATCACGTCGGTGCGATTATAGAATTAGTCCAACGCTGGGGTGTGACCGTTTACGCCCATGAATTGGAAATTCCTTTCCTGACGGGTAAAACGAGTTATCCCAAGCCGGATCCGACCGTAGAAGGCGGTATGGTTGCTAAAATGTCGCCCACGTTCCCAGTTGAGCCAATTAATTTAGGGAATCATGTATTGCCATTACCTGAAGACGGTAGTGTTCCTTACATGCCAGGCTTTCGTTGGATTCATACGCCAGGACACTCATTGGGGCATGTGTCACTGTTTAGAGAAGAGGATAGAGCTTTAATTGTCGGTGATGCCTTTGTTACGGTTAAACAGGAATATCTTTATAAAGTGTTAACGCAAGAGCAGGAAATTAGCGGTCCTCCCAGGTATCTGACGACAGATTGGAAAGCCGCCAGGGAATCAGTGGAAAAACTGGAAGGCTTAAAACCTGCTGTTGCAGTAACGGGACATGGGTTACCGATGGCTGGCGACTTGTTGGCGGACAATTTACGGAAGCTTGTAGAAGAGTTTGACCGTATCGCGATACCTGACTATGGAAAATATGTTGATAAAAATCTTTAGTGACTCAACCTGGCTTACCTTAGAAATAGCCTATAAGTATTGGAATAATTCAATTCAGATTGGAGGTACGTAACTGGTGAAAACGATTACAGCACTGATAATTAAATTTATAATGATTACAGTTGTGTTATGGATTGTTTTGGGGCTTTATGGTGTTTCATTTGGAGATATTATGCTCACAAGTGTTTTAGTGACAGGTGTTTCATTTCTCGGAGACATGTTTATATTGCCCCGTATTAAAAATATAGGTGCCACAATAGCCGATTTTATTTTGGCGCTCGTTATGATCTGGTTGGTGGGTATCTATTTTTACGAACAGCCCATCCAATTAGGCATGGCGGCTTTACTATCCGCGATTATTATTGCTGCGGGGGAATTTGTATTTCATAAATATTTACTAAATCAGGTTCTCACTGATGACAAAGTGGCTCCTGAAAAAAATGATATTTCTTACCAAAAAGGTAATATGCAGACTGAATTTGGATCGGAAGTTGATATCAAGAAGCCAGAAGAGGATAAGCCGACAGACAAGAATCATAAACAAAGACCGAAAAAACGGAGAAAGAAAAATCCTTATTAAATTGGCTCCTCATGATGAAAACACCAGAATTCCAAAAGGGTCTGGTGTTTTTTCGATTTTATCGAATTATCTTTGATGATCTCATCTCACAAAACCATCCCCCTCCACTTCCAAAAAGTAAAGTAGAATACAACGATTGCCACTATATAAAGAGGCATAAGGGTGGCACTAATTTTAATCAACTGTTTGGCATCAAGGGAGACATCCCCCTCCTCAAAGAAAAGAAGGAGTGCTTTCGAACTGACGGGAAATGTGACATAGTAATTCATACCAATCAAACTTAGGGAAACATTGTAACCGGATTGACTCCGATTGTTTCACTGAATAGTAACAAACCTGAGATAAATACGACTGCACCTGTATCAACAAGCACTTTGCCCTGCAAACGGCACTCCCCATAAGAACCATTGGATGTAGGAAATGGATTGGCTCGACGTGCTTTCAAGCAAGCCGATACCGATCAGATGCGATCCCGCAGCAATTAAATTGGCGGATGTGCTCATTAATATAATGACAGGCGCAAATCATCAAACTGCTTATTGCCTATTGAATTTCAAAACACAACATGTTAGGGTGTAATAAGAGTTCGAGACACTACATATAGTATTTAACGATGGAATGGTACCGATATTGGTTTAAAAGGGAATCCGGAAAATCCGGAGCTGTCCCCGCAACTGTAAGCGCAGACGACCGCCGAAAGAGCCACTGTGGAGAAATTACATGGGAAGGCTGGGCAGGGAGAGTGAAGCGTGAGCCAGGAGACCTGCCTTCCATCGTCAAGCGACACTTTCTTCGGGGGTTGAGAGGTGGAAGCGAACGGGATACCGTCCGTCTACCTTCTATACTCGGAGATTAGTAGCGTGTGGTCCCATTCTGTTTCCTATAAAAAACCCATGAGCGATGGCTCTACCGAAAAGGTGGAGCTATCGTTTTTTTGTTTATACAATCATGAGAGGAGACAATAATGATGACAACTAAAGTGATGAGAACCGATATGGACAGGCTACTTGATGAGTTACAAAATGAGTTTGGAAGAGAGGAATTATGGCCATTGCTTATCGCAAGTGAGCGATGGTACCTGAAATACCCTGAGGGGGCTGCATCGGAATGGGCCAAGGCAATGACGTTAGAATCACTGAGCAATATGGACGAGGCATCGTCGTATTGGACGTTCGTAGCTGCACGAATTCATCTGCGTGATGTCTACAACCGTCAGGAACTGCGACGGGGGGCAAAGGTCTACACAGACTTCGCAGGACATGTTGCCCGGCTTGTCGATAAAGGGTTATATACTTCTACGTTAACGCAGAAATATTCAAAAGAAGATCTCATCATTCTGGGTAATCTCATTGAACCGAAACGGGATAAATTATTTACATATATCGGATTAAAAACGCTTATGGACCGATATGCGGCTGTTGATTTTAATAAACAATCAGTTGAACTTCCCCAGGAGCGTTGGCTTATTATTGCGATGACACTGATGCAGGATGAGATGGAGAACCGGCTCGAAAAAGTTGCTGAATCGTATTGGGCTATGAGCAATTTGTATATGACAGTTGCCACACCGACATTGTCGAATGCCGGTAAACCACATGGTCAATTATCGAGTTGTTTCATCGATTCAGTCGATGATTCTTTGCAAGGTATCTACGACAGTAATACGGACATTGCTAACTTGTCTAAATATGGCGGTGGCATCGGTGTATATATGGGGAAGGTTCGGAGTCGTGGTTCTTCTATCCGCGGATTTAAAGGTGCTTCGAGCGGTGTACTTCCATGGATTAAACAGTTGAACAACACAGCCGTTAGCGTAGATCAATTGGGTCAACGGCAAGGTGCTATCGCTGTCTATCTCGATGTTTGGCACAAAGACATCTTCACGTTCCTAGATCTTAAACTAAATAATGGGGATGAACGGTTGCGTGCGCATGATATTTTCACGGGTGTCTGTCTCCCTGATATCTATATGGAACAAGTCGATGCGCGGGGAGAGTGGCATCTGTTCGATCCGCATGAAGTTCGAACAATCATGGGGTATTCCCTTGAGGACTTCTACGACGAAAAAAGAGGTACAGGCTCATTCCGTGAGAAATACGAAGAGTGCGTCAATCATCCTGAACTGAGTCGAGAAATCGTACCGGCCATCGATCTTATGAAACGAATTATGCGCAGTCAATTGGAAACAGGAACGCCGTACATGTTTTACCGCGATGAAGTAAACCGCGCGAATGCGAACAAGCATGAAGGCATGATTTATTCATCGAATCTTTGTACAGAGATTACTCAAAATATGAGCCCAACTCAATTTGAGTCTGTCACGCTCGAAGACGATATCGTTGTTACGCGTTCCAAACCGGGCGATTTCGTCGTATGTAACTTATCGTCCATCAACCTTGGACGAGCGGTTCCGGCGAGCGTTTTGGAAAGACTCATTACAATCCAAGTGCGCATGCTTGATAACGTCATCGATCTTAACAAAATACCAGTTGTCCAAGTGCAGCGAACGAACGCGCGTTACCGTGGAATCGGTCTCGGTACATTTGGCTGGCATCATTTACTTGCCTTGCAAAACATTCAATGGGAATCAAACGAAGCTGTGGATTACGCAGATAAACTATATGAGAAAATCGCCTTTTTGACGATAAAAGCTTCGATGGAACTGGCTACAGAAAAGGGATCCTACCCGTTATATGAGGGGTCGGACTGGCAGTCAGGAGTCTATTTCGAAAATAAGAAATACGATACGAGGGAATGGCGCGAACTCCGCATTGATGTTGCAACAAATGGTATGCGAAATGGTTACTTGATGGCAATTGCACCAAATAGCTCGACGTCCATCATTGCCGGATCAACTGCTTCAATCGATCCCGTATTCAAACCGTTTTATCATGAGGAAAAGAAAGATTACAAGCTTCCGGTCGTTGCACCTGACCTTAACCACAATACGTACGATGTGTACCGCCGCTCCGCGTATATCGTCGATCAGCGCTGGTCAATCAAACAAAACGCCGCAAGACAGCGCCATATTGACCAAGCAATTTCTTTCAACATCTATGTTCCAAATACAATTCGTGCGTCTGTTCTTCTCGAACTTCATTTACAGGCTTGGAAGTCTGGCATGAAAACAACGTATTATACGCGTTCAACAGCGACGGATATCGAAGAGTGTGAATGGTGTCATTCTTAATCGTTTACGCTACGTGGAGCGGGAATACACAGGAAGTCGCCGAATTAATCCAGGAAACGTTGGCCACTGAAAATCTTGAAGTGACAATGCATCGAATCGGTGGGGGAGTCATTCCGAACCCCAGTGATTTTGATGCGATGCTCCTCGGATCATTCACGTGGGAACAGGGCGCAACGCCTAACGAAGTAAAAGACTTTGTAGCTGACGTGGGTTATAAACCCGATAATGTCTATGTCTTTGGAACGGGTGATACCCAATTCGGCGGCGATGCACTATTTTGCCATGCGGCAGTAAAGTTGGCACGATTTTATGGATCTACATTTAACCCCCTCAAAATCGAGCAAAGTCCGCGCGGTGTACAAGAGGAAAAAGTAATTGAATGGTCGAAGGGAGTCCTGGAACATTGGAAAAACTTAAACGGGTAAAGGTATTGGAACCAATGCATCCCAATAAATCAACAGCTATTTTCGGTGGAAAAGCAAGCGGTATGCTCAACTGGAATGACCTTGCACATCCCCATTTCTATACATTAAGGCAACAAATTCGTTCGCTATTCTGGACAGCGAATGAAGTCGATTTGACGCAAGACGTAAAGCAGTTTTCGACACTGACAAAGCCGGAACAAGATGCATTTCTCAAAATCATTGGCTTACTTGCGACACTTGACGGCCCGCAGACGACAATCGCTTTGAAAATGGCGGATTTCACAACCGATCCTTCCGTCAAATCAATCATGGCGACAATTGCCGATCAGGAAAGTGAACACAATCATTCGTACGCTTACGTATTGTCCTCAGTGACTACGTTAAATAAACAGATGGCTTCATTTGAAATGGGCCGCTCAGACGAAGTATTATTGAAGCGCAATGAGCGCATCGTCGAAGTATACAACGATTTCGCAGAGCATCCGACGATTGAATCGGCATTGAAAGCAATGGTCTATACGACATTACTTGAAGGGTTGTTTTTCTACAGTGGATTCGCATTCTTCTACAATCTCGCGCGCAATCAAAAAATGGTTGGCACATCGACAATGATTTCATACATCAATCGTGATGAACTGCAGCATGGTAAAGCCATCAGCGACATATTTCGTGCGGCACTTGCGGAGAACCCAGTACAAAATACAGATGAATTCACGGCGTGGATTTACGACCAGTTCAAGCACTCAGTCGAGCAGGAAGTCATTTGGAGTCGTTATGTATTAGCAGATATCGAAGGAATCGACCTTGTGGAAATGGAAGGGTATGTGAAATACCGGGCAAACAAAATGCTACGTATGCTTGGTCTCAGTGAAATCTATCCTGACTTCACCGATAATCCGATGAAGTGGATTCGGGCATATGTCGATAGTTTTGACGACACCAAAACAGACTTCTTTGAACAAACTTCACGACAATACGTTAAAACCAGTGATTTGAATGGGTTTGATGATTTGTAATTAAACAAGGTAGGTGTCTATTGATTAACCATTAACTAGCTTAAAACACCGGCGAGTAGGGCTTGAAAACCGCCATTTTCAGTGGATTATTTCCGGCCCGCTTTCGGCGAATTAATCACACCACTTTTACCGGGGGACAAGTGTGGCTAGAATTGACTCCGTCACTTCTAGCCACACTTTTTTCGGTTATCCTGTTGTGATTAATCGCCTGTCGCGCACCTACAATATTCAAGTGAAAAATGCAGTTGCTTTGGAAGAAAAAAATAGACAACTATCTATAAAAAGTGTAAGTGCCCGAAGATGAAATTTCGGGCACTCTAGCACGTTACACATTGTATTCTCTGCTTTGCTTAATAAGATAGTGGCACTTTCTTAAAATACAAATAGGGATACGATAATAGAAGGCTCAAGCGGTCAAAATTGTATCTTTGACCGCTACTCTCCAGGTAAGAAGCGAGCTATTCTTTCGTCCCAAAAAGCTTCAGCACTGTCTTGTACTGTGTCTTTGGAGAGCGACGGATGAACAAATACCATAAGATTACCGAAAAAATAAGTAGGGATGCGACGAAGTCGCATCCCTACTTACTTAAGACATTTCGATAATGGTATAGAAGTTGTTTAATTCAAAGCAAACTAAAACAACTATACACGTAGTGCCCAGTATGTGATCAAGTAACTTATTTCTCCGTTTTTTTATTAAATACAGCTTCATCCACTGACCAAAGCTTGCTTCCGTTTACAGCTAAAAATATCGCAATTACTAAAAATGCAAGGTCGAGTTCGTAGCCAGCCATTTCCGGAGTACCTAAGAATCCAATGGCGAGTTTAGATTTCAGTATTGCTCCAACCATGATTAAAGCGAGCAGTGCAGAAACAATTCTTGTTCCAAGTCCTAAAATGAGTGCAGCACCACCTACCAATTCAACCGAAGCAACAACATACGCTAAAAATCCTGGAATGCCGATACTATCAAACCAACCAACAGTATTTTCGATTCCACCTTGGAATTTAACAAATCCGTGTACAAAGAAGCTTATTCCCAAAACAATTCTTAGCAAAAATGTAGTTAAACTTAATTTATTCATCTTTATTTCCCCCTAATTTTTCTTTTCTTTATTTATTGGATATATTATTGAACCATGCTGTGAAATCATTGAAGTTTTCGTTGGAAACTGTATGACCTTCGGGATATTTACTGAATGTTGAAGTGGCTCCATTTTGACTGTAAAATGCTTCGGCATCAACGCCCCATTCAAACGGAAGAACTTGATCATGCTCGCCGTGAGAGATGAATGCTGAGACTCCATCAAGTGATTGAATGTCATACTCTTCTTTTACGAAAGCAGGAATATAACCGCTAAGCGCAATAATTCCTTTTATACGGTTTCCAAGCTTCAATCCAAGAGTCATGGACAAGATTGCACCTTGACTGAAGCCCATGAAAAAGACCTCACGTGCATCGATTGGGTAGTTTTCTACCGCGTATTCGATGAAGTTTTCAAGTTTATTTACAGCACCGTCAAATGCGTCTCTATGTGGATTCCCGAATCCTTGAATAGTGAAAAATGCATTACCTGGCGGCTGTTGGAGAGGACCCCTTATACTAAAAACAAACAGGTCTTTTTCTATCCCGGAAACGAGAGGCATCATATTTTTTTCATTACTTCCCATACCGTGCAATAAGAAAATGACTGGATATTTCTTTCCATGTTCAATATTCTCAGGGGTACGAAGCTGATAAATTAGCTGATTTTCCATATTATCAAACCCTCCATTTTATATTCTCTTGAAAATAATATATTCATATAAGTGAACATAGAATTTAAAAAAATAGTAAACTTCGCTTTTCAATTGACTTCCGACGGTAAAACGATTTATTGCTATTTGTTTTGTATCGGAATATCTATTGACTAATTAACCATGCGCGCCACATCACGCTTACATTGTTCAATTGATTCATCGTCTCTTACCACTACCAAAGTTAAGTGTGTTGCCAGAACCTATTTCTCCCTTCACCAACAATAAGTATTCTTGTATGGATATTTGTATTTTATAACATAACATCGTTTCACGGAAAACGTCAACAATTTTGTGTTACTATTAGGAATATAAATCAATACTTTTGGAGGGATGGACGTGGAAATCGGCTCAAAAATACGGGATATACGTAAGCGAAAGAAAATAACAATCGCGCAAATGAGCGAACAAATTGACCTGTCAAAAGGGTTTATCAGTAACATCGAAAACGACAATACCTCGCCCTCCCTTAACACTTTGCAAGCAATTGCTAATTACCTAGAAGTACCGCTGCCCTATTTGCTTCTTGAAAAAAAGCAGCATATGAAAGTCGTAAGAAAAACAGATCGAGTGTATACAACTTTTAACGACATTAAGATAGAACATCTTACTTCCCAAAGCGGTTTGCGGGTGATGCACGTTGAACTACCGCCAGGTGCATCGACCGGAGATGCGATTGCCCACGAAGGTGAAGAGAGTCATGTCGTCCTAAAGGGCACAGTACTTGCTGAACAAGGCGAAGACTCGGTTATTGCGAAAGAGGGTGACTCATTCAGCTGGAATGCTTGTGTGCCCCACTTTGTTAAAAATATAGGTGAAAAAGAGGCTATCCTGCTGATTGCTGTTTATTCCGAGGATAATAATTTATAAGATGAAAAAATGAGGGCTGTCCTAGCTTTGTTCTAGGGAAAGCTCTTTTCGCTCTAATGTAAAAAGATACGTCTGAATATGTCCATCTCGAAAACAACAACTCATTCGACCGTGTCGGAGCTGCGCTGTAATTTAACTTTACTGAAGCGAGATTGATTGAAGTAAAAAAACCTACCTTTTTCTCAAAGGTGGGTTTTTAGCGTGGAACGGTTTAGCGAAGTCCGTTATGATTATAAAAATAGATATGAAGGGGTATGGGATAGCATGAAACGTCTTACATTCCTAATTACAATGCTACTTACACTCAACCTTGGTTCGTGCTCCAACTCAGATGCCGGTATAAAAACGGAAATCCTTGTGGCTGCCGCTTCAAGCATGACACCTGCGTTAACGGATATTGCCGCCAAATTCGAAGAGACCAATAAAGATATTAAAGTTACGTTTACTTTTGGATCTTCGGGAAAACTTGCCCAGCAGATAAAAGGCGGTGCGCCTGTCGATGTTTACATTTCTGCGAACAGTACAGACATGGATATACTTGAGAAAGCAGATAAAATTGAACCAAACACGCGTGCAACAATCACAAAAAATACGTTGGTTGTAATTCAGCAAAAAGGTGGAGTGCATTCACTGGTGAATGCGGAGAATCCGTTAATGACTGAAGAGACCCACTTTGCTATAGGTAACCCGGATACAGTCCCAGCTGGAATCTATGCAAAGGAAGCGCTTGTGGAAATGGGAGAATGGGAAGGTCTTGAACCAACTTTAGTCTTTGGCAAAGACGTACGCCAAGTACTAACGTTTGTCGAAACAGGAAACGCCGAGAGGGGCATTGTCTTTACAAGTGACGCCAAGTCGTCTGATAGAGTAGAAGTTATCTTGGAAATTAATCCGGAATTGCATTCTTCTGCTGATTACCCGGGCGCAATTGTGGCGTCTACAGAACAGCCGGAAGCTGCACATGCCTTTCTCGACTACATGAAGACACAGAAGGTCCAAGAGGTCCTGACTGACTACGGATTTACAAACTAAAAGGGGGACAATGCCAATGGAAGACATCAGTTACGGGCCACTCATACTCTCTATCAAAGTCGCGGCCATCGCAACAATCATCGTCTTTCTCGTGGGTACGTTCCTCGCACACACATTTGCCAAGAAAAACTTCTTTGGAAAGACCATCATTGAAGCATTCTTCCTATTGCCACTTGTATTACCGCCGACTGTCGTTGGATTCGGACTTCTAATCCTTTTCGGTAAAGAGCAGCTTCTAGGGAAATGGTTGTATGAATACGCAAATATACAAATTGTTTTCTCGTGGATAGGGGCCGTTATTGCTTCAACTATTGTCGCATTTCCACTCATGTATCAAAGTGCATCGGCGGCATTTAAACAAGTCGATGGGAAGCTAGAAGCCGCAGCTCATACACTAGGTGCTTCGAAATGGCGCGTTTTTCGAACGATTACGTTTCCGCTTGCATGGCCGGGTTTGCTAGCGGGGGTCGTTTTAACGTTCGCCAGGGCGCTCGGTGAGTTTGGGGCAACACTTATGATAGCGGGTTATATTCCAGGACTGACAGACACCATCCCAATGGCAATCTACTTTGCGGTTGAAGCTGGGGACATGAATACGGCGACATTTTGGGTAATTATCATCATTACACTAGGGTTTAGCGCAATACTTTGGCTTAGCTGGTGGTCGAACCGCAATTTACGCCGATTCACTGTGAAAAGGAAAGGGAGGACTTCTCGAAATGCTTGACGCACATCTCGTCAAAAAACTGCCCGATTTTACAATTAATGTAGAACTTAAAACCGCTAAAGGCGAAGTGGGTGTTTTATTTGGACCATCGGGTTCTGGAAAAACGACTTGTCTCGATATGATTGCAGGTCTCGTTCATCCCGATTCGGGTTATATTCGTATGAGGGATAACACTTATTTTTCAGCAGCTGAAAAGTCTCGCCGAACTGAAAAACGCAACGTCGGATATGTCATGCAGGACTATGCTTTATTCCCTCATATGACGACAGAGAAGAATGTTCAATACGGCATGAAGTCTACGGGGAAAACTGAAAAAGCGCTACTGCTTCTTGAACGATTCGGAATCCATCATCTGCGAAACGCGTACCCTCATGAAATGTCTGGCGGCGAGAAACAACGAACCGCAATCGCCCGGGCACTTGCGACGGAACCTGATATCCTTCTTCTGGATGAACCACTGTCTGCCCTTGACGATAAGGCGCGTCATGACGCTCTTAAAGTCATTACAGATATTCAAGGTGAATTGAATATCCCAATTATTATGGTGACGCATAATTTGATGGAGGCAGAGAAAGTCGCAACGCATATATATCGATTCGAAAAAGGTCGCTTAATCTAGTCCGCTTTGGACAGAGTAAGCGGCTTTTATTTGAAGATAGAAACAAAAGCTAGCTCCAGGCGCTTTAACCTTTTCTTTTATGAGGGTATTCCCCACATGGCGCAACTCGCCAATCACGACGAATATCGAACGGCGGGTTCCGTTCAGAACATTAACGGGAAGGCAGCATTTCTATATTGACCATGAGTTATTCCTGAATTACGGGAAAGGTCTGCCTGTTTTCAAACCGGCACTTCCGCCCACGTACGCCAGGTAAGAAGAGTCAAATGGCTCTTCCAAGACCGACGGGTGAAAATTTGTACCGTTGAATTATGTAGGAAGAAGCTATATCCTGTATAGAAGGAACCATGAAAACTAATGAACGAAAAAAGGAAGTTTTGCCTTTTTTCTATATAGGGAGAAATAGGAATGGATGAACCATTAAGATTTAATTACCAGCAAGAAATAGAGCGGTTACAATCATTTTTCGGTTTCGACTTTGTCGCTCTTTCACTAGTTGAGACAGCGGAAATGCGTTTCGCCCATAAATGGAAATACGTAACAGGTAATCACAGCAGCCGCTATAGACGTATCACTTTGCAAACAGGAAAAGGCGTTGCCGGGCATGTTTTTAAATCAGGAAAACCACTTTTTGTTCACGATGTAGACGTCGAACTTGATTCAATGGATCTGTTTAACTATCCGCTAATTGTTTCAGAAGACATAAAAAGTTTCGGAGCGATACCTCTTTATAAATACAATCGCGTCAACGGTGTGTTACTTGTAGCTTATCGAGAGAAAAAAAAGATGACTGCAGAAGAATTTTTAGAATTTATAAATCATGTCGGTCTGAGATTCGGTCCGTATTATAATGAGGAGATGGTAAAACAGTGATGCGTTTCGGGAGTTTTCAGTTGACAGACTTGTTAATGAAAATGTACGACAATTCAGCTGAGGCCATCTTCTTTTTTGACTCAGCTGGAAAAATAATTGACATGAATAGTGCAGCCAAACTTATTATAGGCGCGGAAGTACTGGATGGAATGATTGCGGGAGATGTAAAATCAATTTGCGCGACATGCAAAGGCTATACGAGTGAAACGGAACTTCAGACATGCCTATCCTGCTATTTGGTAAGCCCACAAAATGATTTCAGCTCATTTCAAGTTTACCTGGATACGCAAGGCAAAGGAATAACTCCGTACACGGCAAGTTACCAAACCATTGATGAAGAAAATGGAATCCGTGTCTTTATGTTGAGAGATTTGACGAAGCAGTACAAGACGCAAGAAACGCTTAACCAGAAAACCATGATGAAAAGTATCATTAAAGCGCAAGAAGATGAACGCAAGAGGTTGTCAAGAGAATTACATGATAGCGTAGCTCAGGAAATGTTAAGCTCCCTTGTTGATTTGCGTGTGTTGAAGTACATGAATGTCGATCCAGAGGTACTCAAAAAAATTCAACAAACGGAAGGTTCATTGATGCGTTTGCTGGATGAAATTCGTCACTTGTCCGTTGAGTTACGACCTGCTACTTTAGATGACCTTGGCCTTGAAGCAGCTTTTAGAACACATTTTAAATGGGTGGAGAAAAATTATGGTTTAATCGTACATTTTACTGCTGAACTTGAAGCTAAAAGATATGAGGGTGAAATTGAGACAGTTGTCTATCGGATTTGTCAGGAGTCAGTTCTAAATGCGCTTAAATATGCAGGAACGGACGAAGTTTTCGTTCGACTGTTTGAATCTTCAGGACATCTGAAATTGAGTGTGTACGATAAAGGGACAGGATTTGATAGAAATAAAATCACCCCAAGTGGTACGGGTCTTGGTCTTTATGGTATGAAAGAACGCGCAGAACTGGTGAATGGCCAATTCGTTATTAAATCAATTATTGGCAAAGGTACTTCAGTACGTTTGGAAATCCCACTAATCGCAACTGAAGAAGAGGTGGAAAGTAAATGAAAATAATTATTGCAGATGACCATGCCGTCGTTCGTAGTGGATTTATGCATATTCTGAATTATCAAAGTGATATGGAAGTCGTTGCCACTGCCGCAGACGGTCTAGAAGCATATGCATTAGTCGCAAAGCACCGCCCAGATGTTTTGTTGCTGGATTTAAGCATGCCTCCTGGAGAGAGCGGACTAATTGCTACCGGTAAAATTAATGAAGATTTTCCTGAAACAAAAATTCTGATTCTGACAATGCATGATGATGAAGAGTATTTATTTCATGTGTTGAAAAATGGGGCATCGGGTTATGTTCTAAAAAATGCGCCCGATGGTGAGTTACTTGCCGCGATACGTACAGTTTACGCGGGGGATACGTTTATTCATCCTGCTATGGCCACTTCACTTGTCCGTGAGTTTGTTAAACATGGCACGGAAGTGGTAGAAGATGATCCCTTCAAGATTTTAACAAAACGTGAAATTGAGGTTCTCCCGCTTGCAGCGAAAGGTTTTGGAAATAAAGAAATTGCGGAGAAACTATATATTTCTGTTAAGACTGTTGAAGCACATAAAGCTAGAATAATGGAAAAACTTCAGTTGAAAAGCAGACCTGAGCTCGTTGAATATGCGCTACGTAAAAAACTATTAAACTTTTAGTAGAAAGGCGTGTTTCAAATTGCTGAGGCTCAAAAGTTTAAATTCGACTTATCGGCTCTACGCGTGTTAGAAAATGAACATCACTATCTAGCGTATTTAATGAGCGGCTTGCATACAATTGTTCTGGCTTTTGAGCGGGATATCTATACCGCCAAAGAAGGTCACGTAGCGCTAGTGTCACTTCGAAAACTCATCATTGATTTCATCGAACCATTAAAGAATCATACAGACAAAGAAGAGGAATTTTTGTTTCCGATGCTTGCACAATACGTTGGCTCGGAACAGGGACCGATCAATGCAACGTCCTTGTCATTTGACTCTATTATATGGATCGACTTAGCCTGTCTGCGGAAGTCTTCAATTCGACGGGTCAAGGGATTGTTGTAACGGATGCGTCGGGAACAATTCAATCAGTGAATCCTGCTTTTACGAAGCTAACAGGATATACCGAAGAAGAAGTAGTCGGAAGAAATCCGAATATGTACAGTTCAGGTAAACACACGAAAGAATTCTACACATCGATGTGGGGTCAAATTGGCCAAGATGGTTTATGGTAAGGTGAAATATGGATTAAACGCAAAAATGGCGAGGAATACCTAGAACACCTGTCCATTAGTGCAGTGAAAGACGGTTCAGGAGATATAACCCGTTACGTTGGAACATTCAGTGATATAACGCCGAGAGGCTAAGAGGGCATCCGGTCGTTGAGAACGGTAGCCCTCGCTTCAATTTGTAGGAGGAGTAGACATTGGGAAATCGCTATTCAAGACAAACGTTGTTTAGGCCAATTGGGGAAATTGGGCAGGATAAGTTAAGTTCTTCCCACGTCGTTGTCATTGGGTGTGGAGCTTTAGGTTCAGCTATTTCAGAGACCCTTGTCCGAGGAGGAGTGCGAAAACTGACGATTGCAGATCGGGATTATGTAGAACCGTCAAACTTGCAAAGACAACAGCTGTTTACTGAGCAAGATGCGCGGGACGGTATACCGAAAGTGATTGCTGCTGAAGCTCGGTTAAAAATGATTCGAGAAGACATTGACATTGTAACAGTGCTTGATCATGTAGATGGACCTATTATGGAACAAATTATCGCTGACGCTGACTTAATCATGGATGCGACGGATAACTTTGAAACACGTCTGCTAATAAATGATATCGCATGGAAAAATAATATTCCTTGGATTTACGGGGCTTGTGTTGGTAGTTCAGGTACGGTATTCCCATTTGTTCCCGGTCAATCCGCATGTTTCCGCTGCTTATTGCCAGTCTTGCCGTCAGTTAACGAAACCTGCGACACGTCGGGAATTATTGCACCTGCAGTGCAAATTACAGCTGCACATCAAAGTGCAGAGGCACTGAAATGGTTAACAGGGAATATAGATGCAATGCGCAAGAAGCTATTCCATTTCGATGTGTGGAACAATACTCATGTAGAAGCAGGGATTTCCCGTATGCGAAACGAAGTATGTGAGACATGCGGAAATACGCCGACGTATCCAGCGCTACATCGTGCAGGAGGAACCGGATACGCGGTATTATGCGGTCGTGATACGGTCCAGATTATACCTGAAACAGGTCGTTCATTGACGTTAGTAGATGGAGAAATAGTTGCTAAACGTCTGGGGAAACCCTATAAAATGACTCCTTTTTTTGTGGAATTTAGCGCTGAGGGCTATCGTTGTATATTGTTCAAGAATGGGCGCTTGTTAATTCACGGATTGAAGGACATGATGATAGGTCGTAAATTATACCATCAACTTTTTGGGTAAATCGGAGGAATGGGCTTGTCGCACTTAAGTGAAACTGAAAAAGAGAAAAAACTAGTTTTTTGTGTCTTGACGACGAGTGATACACGTAATGTGTCGAATGATCGAAGTGGTTGGACAATTCGTCAAAAGCTTGAATCCGCAGGACATTATGTATTTGAATCGTGGATATGTCAAGACGATTCAACGGAAATTGAATCTATTGTCGAAGAATGGTTGAGGAATCCTAACGTAAATGCAATTATTTCAACAGGCGGTACGGGCATTGGTTTCCGTGATGTCACAATCGAAACTGTATCGCCCTATTTTACGAAAAAAATAGATGGTTTCGGCGAGTTGTTCCGTTATTTGAGCTATACGGAGGATGTCGGATCGAAGGCGTTGTTAAGCAGGGCGGCAGCAGGTGTAGTAAAAGAAAAGGCGTTTTTCGCACTTCCTGGATCCGTGAAAGCAGTGGAACTTGCAATGGACAAGCTAATTTTGCCTGAGATTCACCATGTAGTGCATGAACTTACAAAACATTTAAATGACTGAGTCAATTTCAAAATAGGAGATTTAGTATAAAATCCGAACAAGGTTGATTTACACTCCAGGCGGACGCTTTCCGCGGGCACGGCTTCAATCTCCTCGTCACTGCGTTCCTGCGGGGCTTTCAGCTCGCGCTTTTCCCGCTGGAGTCGCCGCCTTCCGTTACAATCAACGGAAATCCACGTAAACGAATAGTCGATTACGAGATTTCATTAATATTAGAGTCTTCAATCAAAATGAACAATTATGAAATTAGTTCGACTGACAATAAAAAAGCTCACCTGAAGTGAGCCTTAGAGCTAATTACAATTGTCTTTCATAATCGCCATTTTTTCCGCCAGTTTTACGCAAAAGCATTGTCGGGCCAATGACCATTTCTTTGCCGGCCGCTTTGCACATGTCGTAAATAGTGAGTGCAGCAGCGGAGGCAGCAGTCAGTGCTTCCATTTCAACACCGGTTACGCCTTTTGTCTTTACTTCAGCTTCGATGAGTACTTCATAATGAGCGGCTACTTCATCGATGTTCCACTCAAACTGGATATTAACACCGGTCAAAGGGATTGGGTGACACATAGGAATGATGGAAGAAGTACTTTTTGCTGCCATGATTGCCGCGACTTGAGCGACAGCGAAAACATCGCCTTTTTTGTTTGTACCTTCAGAGATTTGGGAGTGGATTTTTTCATTAACAATGATGGATGATTTGGCGATAGCTGTCCTTGTGGTTTCTACTTTATAAGAAACATCAACCATCTTTGCACGTCCTTGTTCGTTGAAATGTGTGAGCTCTGACAATGGAGTCATTCCTTTCGAGAATACATAATAAAATTAGTATAGCAGAAGGGGAGGGAAATATATGGTGGAAATGAGAAAGCCGATTCAAGTATCGGAAGCTATCGCACTTGTCATGGAGAACAAACACGTAACAAAAACAGAGATGATTCCGCTTGAGCATACATATGGAAGAATACTAGCCGAACCGGTTATTGCAAAACACGATGTACCCTCATTCAATAGATCACCGTATGATGGATTTGCGGTCCGTGCTTCGGATACGGTGGGTGCATCGGGAGAGAATCGCATCAAGTTCACAGTGATAGGTGAAATAGGCGCAGGGCATGTAGCGGCTCGGGGAATCGGTCGCGGAGAAGCGTATAGAATCATGACAGGTGCTCCGATTCCGGATAACGCAGATGCTGTTATTATGTTGGAACAAACGATTGAAGGACAGGATAGTTTCACCATACGAAAACCATTCAGCCGAGACGAAAATGTTTCCTTTAAAGGCGAGGACTCCAAGAAAGGTGAGCGTCTTGTGGAAGCGGGAGCGTTCATCCATCCGGGTACGATAGCACTTCTGGCAACGTTCGGTTATGCAGAAGTCAAAGTCGCGAAACGTCCCAACGTGGGCATACTGTCGACAGGCACGGAGCTGCTGGAAGTTTCCGGTGAACTTGTACCGGGGAAAATTCGTAACTCGAACGGACCGATGATTGCAGCACAACTTACACGTATGGGAATTAGCTACAAATCATATGGCATGCAAGAAGATGATCTAGATGCGTGCACTGAAATCGTTGAAAAAGCGCTCATTGAAACTGATTTATTAATTACGACAGGCGGTGTTTCTGTTGGTGATTATGATTATTTACCCGCAATCTACGAACGATTGGGAGCTAGGGTTTTATTTAACAAAGTTGCGATGCGTCCGGGAAGTGTAACGACGGTAGCCGTTCTTGGTGAAAAGCTATTATTCGGTCTATCGGGAAATCCGTCCGCTTGTTTCACAGGATTTGAATTGTTCGCTAGACCCGCCATTCTTGGTATGCAAGGTGCCAACACGCCTTATATGCCGCGCATGCAAGCGAAATTAGGAGAAGATTTCGCAAAGCCAAACCCTTTTACCCGCTTCATTCGTGCATTCTGGGAAATGACGACGGAAGGTTTAGTTGCAGTACCCGCAGGTTTTAATAAATCCAATGCGGTATCATCGATTGCCCGGGGGAATTGCTTAATCGTACTTTCAAGCGGGACGCGCGGTTACACAGCGGGAACTCAAGTTGATATTTTGTTGCTAGGATCTGAACAAGGGGTTGGTGAGTGGGTATTATGAAGACACTCCAAGTTGTTGGTTATAAAAATAGCGGAAAAACGACACTTACATCGAGATGGATTTGTTTATTGAAAAACAATGGCTTTTCAGTCGCCGTATTAAAGCATCATGGCCACGGTGGACAGCCTGCCATGCCAAATCCATCGACAGATACGATGCAGTTTTTTGGGAGTGGAGCAGACGTTTCAGTTGTTGCAGGTGGGGGTGCGGTTCAAATACTGTTGAATGAAGAGCCTGAATTCACCGAACTTAAGATGCTGGCCGCAATCAACAAACCGGATATTTTACTCATCGAAGGGTATAAGAATGAACAAGGAGAGAAAGTAGTCCTTCTTAGAGATGCTTTGGATTGGGCGTCGTTAAGCGAATTGGATGGTATTCAGCTTGTTATCGGGTGTCCAGAAATTACAGTAGATAGTTCGCATATTGAATCCGCGCTGGATGTTGAACAGCTCGATTCGTGGTTACTTAACTGGATTGAAAAGGAGGATTGTGATGAAACCGTTTGAAATTGTTGAAACACCGATTGAACCGCAAAAGTACTCCGATTACGTTCTCCATGCCGGTGCTGGAGCTGTCACTGTGTTCACAGGGCATGTGCGGGAATGGACACACGGAGTCCGTACATTATATTTGTCATACGAGGCGTACGTTCCGATGGCGGAAAAAAAACTGGCGGAAATCGGGGCGGAAATGGAAGCGAAATGGCCTGGCGTGAAAGCGGCAATCGCCCATAGGATTGGGGAGATGCATATTTCGGATATTGCTGTCGTCATTGCGGTGTCTTCACCGCATCGTAAAGCGGCCTATGAAGCGAATGAATATGCGATTGAACGCATCAAGGAAGTCGTACCCATCTGGAAAAAGGAAATCTGGGAAGACGGGGAAGAATGGATTGGTGGTCAGAAGAAATATCCGGAAAAGGGGATTGAGTAGATATGATCAAAGTGAGTTATTTTGCGAGGTTGCGTGAACTTACTGGCAAGCCTGAAGAAACAATCAATCGTGAATCAATGACTGTCCGCGAGCTGCTGGACTGGGCGGAAACAGCGTATCCAGGTTTTGGAAAAGATACGGTACATGTTGCAGTGAATGAGGAGTATGCCTTAAAAGAAGATGTTATCCAGTCGGGCGATATATGTGCATTCATTCCACCGGTGAGCGGGGGATGACGAAGACGGTTGGCATCGTCCTTGCAGGTGGACAATCAAGGCGCTTCGGTTCTCCGAAAGCGTTCGCCAAACTGGGAGAGCAGTATTTTTATGAAAGAGCGAAGGATGCTCTGGAGACAATCTGTGACGAGGTCATTGTCGTGACGCAACAGAATCTTTTAGAGCGTTTTCCGGTAGACGTTGAAGTTATTATCGATCAACCTGAGTATGCAGGACTCGGTCCGCTTGCAGGGATCCTGTCCGTGATGGAATCCGTGGAAGCGGACCGCTATGCGGTGTTGCCGTGCGATATGCCGTGTATAGATAGCCAGGTCATGTTAAAGTTGGTGGAACACCACGACAAAGGGGTTACTGGGGTTGTTTCGGATGGACGGTATCACCCGCTTGTATCCATTTGGGATAAGCAATTAAAACGGGCAGTGAAGAAGTCTTTGGAAAACGGTCAACTGAGTGTTATGAAGTTACTGACTCATAGCGATGTTATGTGGATAAATGGAAGTGTATTGACCGACGATGAAAAGCGAATGTTTACAAATGTGAATACACCGGAAGCCCTGGAAAGGGGATGAAGTTTTGGAAGCGATTCTAGATAAGCTCGGACGACCGATTCGGGATCTTCGGATATCCGTGACTGATCGATGTAATTTCAGATGTGCCTACTGTATGCCGAAAGAAGTTTTTGGTGATGATTATGTGTTTCTTCCGAAAAACGAACTTCTTTCCTTTGAAGAAATTGAGCGACTCGCGAGATTGTTTGCTTCACTTGGCGTGAAAAAGCTTCGCTTGACAGGTGGCGAACCGCTTATGCGACGTGATCTGCCGAAATTGGTTGAAAAACTGATGAAAATCAAAGGGATTGAGGATATCGGGTTAACGACGAACGGCGTGTTGCTCAAACAATACGCCCAGCCCCTTTATGAAGCTGGTCTTCGAAGGTTGAACATGAGCCTCGACGCACTTGACTCAGATGTTTTTGGGAAACTGAATGGTCGAGGGTTTAAACCGGAACTAATCCTTTCGAATATTGATTATGCGCAAAAGATTGGCTTTGAAATCAAAGTGAATATGGTTGTTCAAAAAGGCGTCAATGAAGGCGAAATCCTACCAATGGCCGCTTATTTTAAAGAGCGGGGTATTACGCTGCGATTCATCGAATTCATGGACGTCGGCAATGATAATGGATGGAGCTTCGAAAAGGTCGTCACGAAAAAAGAGATTTATGACATGATTTCTGCCATCCACGATATTGAACCGGCGGAAGAGGATTATTATGGTGAAGTTGCGAAGAGGTATAGATACTTGGATAATGGGGCGCAAGTCGGTTTCATAACTTCTGTTTCGGAGTCGTTTTGTTCTACATGCACACGTTCTAGGCTGTCATCGGACGGAAAATTGTATACGTGTTTGTTTGCGTCGGAAGGATTCGATGTAAGGGAATTGATCCGCAGTGGAATGACAGATGCAGAATTGCTCGATGCCATCACAAGAGTGTGGGAACGTCGCGGCGATCGTTATTCGGATGAACGCACTGAACAAACAGCGAAAAACCGGAAGAAAATCGGGATGAGTTATATAGGTGGGTGAGAAGGACAATATGTGTCGGGCGTTGTTTAGTACACTAGAAACGTTGCTTCCTCCATTAAAAAGTAAAAGCGGGTTACCTTATCTCCAAGGTAATCCGCTTTTGAAATTTAAGTTCTTTATTACCCTTCATCTTCCACAACAACTGACCGTCCTTTGAGTTTCAATAACATTGGAATGACAAGCCATAATGCAGCTACAATGATGAAAATAAGTGATAGCGGCTTTGTGAAGAAGATGCTGAATTCACCGTTTGAAATGGTGAGTGCCCGTCGCATATTATTTTCAATCATCGGTCCCAGAACAAGCGCTAAAACTAGTGGAGCTACCGGATAATCATTTTTCGATAGTAAATAACCAGCTATACCACAACCAAGCAACAAGTATAAATCGAATGTCGTATACTGTACGGCGTATACTCCGAAAAATGAGATTGCAATGATGATTGGTAATAAATATTTCTTAGGTGTTTGAATGACTTTTGCAAACACACGAACGAGTGGCATATTCAGTACCAACAGCATCAAGTTGCCGATAAACATACTTGCAATGAGTCCCCATGCGATATCCGGGTGCTCGTCAAAGAGAAGAGGACCTGGCTGAATATTATACATAATTAGTGCACCCATTAATATAGCTGTAGTGCCGGAACCCGGGATTCCTAATGTTAGTAAAGGAATCATTGCACCGCCGGAAGCTGCATTATTTGCTGATTCTGGACCGGCTACTCCAGCAATGTTACCTTTCCCGAAACTCTCGGGATTTTTACTGAACTTCTTCTCCGTTATATAGGAGAAGAAAGATGCGAGTGTTGCACCGGCACCTGGAAGTACTCCGATGAAAAAACCGAGTAGAGAACCGCGTACAATAGGAACAGCGCTGTCTTTCATATCTTGTTTGGTCGGAAGGATGCGGTTAATTTTTGCAATCGCTCCGTCCTCTTCATCACGCTCCAATACCGTCTTGAATACTTCGCCGAGCGCAAACAATCCGACAGCAATTGTTAAGAATTCCAATCCTGAAAAGAGAATCGGTTGATTGTATGTAAAGCGGGCAATTCCTGAAACTGCGTCAATGCCGATTGTTCCGAGCATAAGACCAAAAACGGTCATCATTAACGCTTTCGTCATCGACTTTCCGGCGAGTCCGCTTACCGCAGCCAAACCCAATAGCATTAAGGAAAAGTATTCTGCAGGGCCGAACTTGATGGCGACGTTGGAAAGCGGTTGGGCAAGTAGTACAAGGCCAATCAGCGAAATGATTCCGGCGCAAAATGAGCCGATTGCTGAGATAGCCAGAGCTGCACCGGCACGTCCTTGCCTAGCCATTTGATAACCGTCGAGCGTCGTGACGACAGACGAAGATTCACCGGGGGTGTTCAATAAAATTGATGTCGTGGAACCCCCATACATTGCTCCGTAATAGACGCCGGCCAGTAAAATAATTGAACTGGCAGCCGCGGCCTCAGTCGGCATTCCTGAAGTAATTGTTGCTGTAACGGGGATGAGGAGGGCGACTCCGCTCATCGGTCCGATGCCGGGTAACACCCCGACTGCCGTACCGATTATGACCCCGACGAATGCGAATAATAGATTATGCCATTGAAAAGCTACACTGAAACCATCGGCTAAAAACTGTAAGGTGCTCATAGTTTAACTCCCTTCACGCTAAAATACAGGAAATCCTGGCAATGACCCACCAAGAAGTTTTGCGAACAAATAATAAATTCCAAATGAAAATGCCGCTGCAATGATGAAGGAGGGGAGTAATCGGCCACGTTCCATTGTTTGGAAAGAAATAAGTAAAAACAAGAACGTTGAGATGACGTATCCGACCTTTTCCAATAGAAATGCATACAAAACCGCGCTTACAATGATAATAAGGAATTTCTTGTATTGAAGCTTCATTCCAGCTGTCTTTTCGGTTTTGTGTTTAAATGTTTCGTATAGCAATCGGAGACTTAAAAGAATTAGAATAACGCCAAGCCACATTGGAAAAATTTTAGGTCCAACTGATGAACCATACGCACTGTCCGAAATTCTCTGGCTTTCGATTACAAATAAAAGGCCAATCAGTAAAAAAGCGATGCTGCTGTATCGATCGAATGTTTTACTCATAGTCTTTGACACCTCCTTAAAAGAAAAGGCGGCTGCTGAAGCCGCCCGAATAATGTTATTTTTGCATTCCGAGTGCTGTTAACAATTCCACTATAACTTTGTCCTGTTCTTCCAAATAAGTCGTGAAGTCATCAGCATTTCGGTATTCACTTTCCCAACCATTCTTCTCGAGTTCCTCTTTCCATTCATCTGTTTCCACCATCTCAGCTAGTTTTTTAGACCAATAATCAGTAGCTGTTGCAGACATTTCTTTTGGACCGAAAATGCCGCGCCAAATTGTGAATTCGGCGTCAATCCCTTCTTCTTTAAAAGTAGGAACTTCAGTTAATTCACCGCTAAGACGTTCTGAGGAACTGACAGCAAGGACACGGACATCACCGGATTTCATATACGCGCCTATCGTTGAGGCATCAGTAGCGATAACGTCTGCATTTCCGCCTAGTAACGCTGCGACAGCCTCTCCGCCGCCATCGTATGATACATATTTCACTGTTTTTGGATTAATTCCATATTCAAATGCTGGTAAAATACCGACAAGATGATCCATCGATCCAGGAGCGGATCCGCCGGCAAGTGTAACCGATTTTGGATCTTTTTTGATAGCTTCCAACACATCTTTCAACGATTTAAACTCTGAGTCTGCCTTGACGACGATTGCTCCATAGTCACGTGTCAGCTGTGCCAAAGGCGTTGTATCTTTATAGCCGTAAGGACTGTTACCTTCAGCTTTATTGTTATTGATCAAAATTGGTGGAGATTTTACAAGAAGAACGTGATCATTTTTCGCTTCTTTAGTTGCGAATTCCGCCATATAAACAACACCGCCGCCGCCTGGTTTGTTTTCAACTACTATGGACTTATCGATTAGCTTGGTTTCGCTCATCGTTTTTGAAATTGCTCTGGCAGTTAAGTCCCATCCACCGCCTGCACCGGATGGAGCGACAATTGTTATATTACTTTCCGGATACTTAGATGTAGCGCTTTCAACTTTCCCTTCAGATTCTCCCGAAGAACATGCAGCTAGGCTGAGTGCCAATATACTTGCCAAGGCAACTGTTATTAATTTTTTTCCCATCCTCTAAAAATCCCCCTTTAAATTAAAATTGGTGATAGCGCTTTCATTCGCTATCACCAATCTATCAGAATATTTATATAACTAAAAGTTAACGTTTATAAGTTCGATAATGAAGTTAAACGTCATACTGTTCATTCTGTTCACGGTTTTTTGATAAAGTATCTTCTTTCCGGGCGCCCGACAGAACCGTATATAAGTTCTGTATATGCCCTTTTTTCCGTAACGAGGTATTCCAAATAACGTCTAGCGGTCGAACGGCTCACGCCGATTTCCAAGCCAAGTGTTTCTGCAGTAATACCGCCTTCCATACTTTTAATATGATTCACTACTTTTTCTTTCGTTATGGGATCGATTCCTTTTGGCGGAATGATTTCTGTATTCGATGCTACGGATGTTGTTTTATTCCAAAGGGATTTGATGGAGTCCTCTCGCATAAGCCCTTCACCTGCAAGTGTTTTCCTCTTTTCTTTGTAAGAAAGCAGGCTCTCTTTAAAACGATCGAATGTGAGAGGTTTTAAAATGTAGTCTATCACCCCATGGCGGAATGCCTTTTTCACAATTTCGATTTCTGCCGATGCGGTTATAAAAATGATATCCGTTTCGGGGCTATTTTCATGGATGAATCCCATTAGCTCTGTTCCAAGAGTGTCGGGCAAATAGACGTCCAGTAATACTAAATCTGGCAATAGTGCTGTAATCCAATCTTTCGCTTCGTCGCCGGTATGCGCGGAACCTACGATTGTGAAGCCTTCTATTTTCTCAATGAACCGTTTGTGGATGTCTGCAATTCGTATATCGTCTTCAATAATTAAGACTTCAATCAGTTTCGACATACGGAAATCCTCCTTTCGGGATAGAAATGATGAACAATGCTCCGCCTAAATCACCTTTTTCAAGCGTAACGGAACCACCGAGATTCTTCACATTTTCTTCTACTTTCACCAATCCGTATCCGCGGTCTTCCCGATCTTTTGTAGATACCTTTTCCTGAAAAAGTACATCCAACACTTCATCGGCTATCCCAAGTCCTGAATCTTCCACTTCAATTAAGATTTCTTCCCCGTTATCCAAGATGAAGATGCGGACCATCCGCTTCTCTTCAGGACAAGATTCCGTTGCTTCGAAGGCGTTTGTAACCAAGTTTCCAATGATCGAAACGAAATGATTTTTTTCCAAGTGTTTTGGGAGACTTTTTAAGAAACTGTCTTCGTCAAGAAGGAAGCGAACTTTCAATTCTTTTGCCCGATTGAAGAAACCGATGACGATTCCACCGAGGAATGGGTCTTGTAAACGTTTTGTTACGAACTGGATAAGTGATTGGTGTTCGGCTGTCTCATCGTGGATCAGGCTTAGCGCCTCGTCATATGAATTGAGTTGAATAAGTCCTGAAATGGTATACAGGAAATTTGTGTATTCATGCGTTTGTGCCCGAAGTGCTTCTGTATAGCGTTTCACTTGTGATAATTCCATTGTAAGTTGGTCGATGTCCGATTGTAATCGGAAAGTTGAGACTGCACCGACGATTTGTTTACCGATGAGAATCGGATTGCGGTTTACAATCACCTTTTTTCCGTGGATTTCCATCGGTTGATCGAGATGCCTTTCTCCTGTTTCAAGAACCTTTGGAAGGAGAGTGTTTGGAAGAACATCCTGAACTGCTCGACCGATTAGTTCAGCCTGATTGTGCAGCGAAAGCGTATCATAAGCGGCCATATTCACCGTTGTGATGATACCTTTGGCGTCTACCATAATAATTCCTTCGCGCACGGACTCGATAAGTGCATTCCGTTCAGTGAACAAATTTGCTATTTCCGCGGGTTCTAAATTGAAGAGTTCTTTTTTTATATTGCGGGCCAGAACGCTTGAACCAAGGATACCAAGGATAATTGCGATTAGTACGATGTAGAATATGTTATCTACATACTGAAAAAAGATCGAAGAAATATCCTCTCTTAAGAAACCGACGGAGACAATCCCAGTGATCTCACCATCCTCGTTAAATACTGGGCTTTTCCCGCGCAGAGCAGCCCCAAGAGTTCCGGTCGCCTCAGAAATATAGGATTCACCTAAAAGGAGTGCGCGTTCATTATCATCACCGACCATTTTTTGTCCAATTCTTTCAGCAACAGGATGAGCGTACCGGATGCTTTCGCTGTTTCCAATTACGACATATTCAGCTTCCGTTTTGAGTCGCACCGCTTCTGCAATGGGTTGCAATGCGTCCGTTGGATTAGCCTGTTCAAATGCTGCTCGAACATCGGGTCGATCCGCTGTTGTCCTGGCTATACTCAAGGCCCGGTCTCCAATCTGTTGCTCAATACCTTGCGACATCGTGAAGAAGAAGGAAACGCCGATAATAATTGCAATTACGGAAACAAACAATGCGCCATATGAAAAAATACGTGACTGTAAGGAAGTAGGTAACATGATATTCAACTCCGAATCTTGAAGTAATACATTTCTAAGTGCAGCTACCAATCTGTTTGAAGCTAGTTGCTGATCAAATGCCACTCTTTATATGCTACACTATTGTCAATTATGGGAATAGGGGGATCCGAATGAAACCAAGAATCTTTATTACCAGAAAGCTGGAAGACCGAGTGGTAGCACCGCTCCAGGAGAATTTCGATGTAAGAATGTGGGAATCGGAAAGTGAGAAGGTTCCGCGTGAAATATTATTGAAAGAAGTTGCGGAAGCCGTTGCACTTTGGAGTGTTACAGCGGATTCCATTAATCAGGAAGTATTTGCAGCGGCTCCGAACTTGAAAATCGTTTCAAATATGGCGGTCGGTTACAACAATATTGATATTGAGGCAGCGAAAGAAAAAGGTATTATCGTTACGAATACGCCAGGAGTGTTAACGGAAACGACGGCGGATCTTACATTCGGACTCCTTCTTGCGACAGCGCGACGTATGATGGAAGCGGAAAATGCTGTTCGTAAAGGCAATTGGACGTCTTGGTCTCCAATGGGCTATACAGGCATGGATGTCGGCGGAGCGACGCTTGGCATTATTGGCATGGGGCGGATTGGTGAAGCTGTTGCGCGACGGGCGAAGGGATTCGATATGCGTGTCCTATACAATAATCGCAATCGGAAACTTGAAGCGGAAGCGGAGCACGGTTTCGAATTCATGGAGCTGGATGAACTGTTGGCAGAAGCAGACTTCGTTGTCATCCTTACGCCTCTTACTCCTGAAACGGTGGGTCTAATCAATGCGAGAGAGCTAAAGCTTATGAAAAATACAGCAGTTCTCATAAATGTCTCACGAGGCGGAATTGTCGATGAGATAGCTTTATTTGATGCGCTGCAAGAGGGCACAATCTGGGCGGCAGGGCTTGACGTATTCAAAACCGAACCCGTCCCGCTCGATAATCCGCTTCTGACACTTCCGAATGTTACGGTCCTTCCGCACATCGGTAGCGCCAGCATTAAGACACGTCTTGCAATGATGAACCTGAACGCACAGGCGATTACTGCTGTACTTGAAGGGCGAGACCCGGAAAATCGAATTGTTTGATGAAGGATTCGGTTACAACTGTGTCGAATTAATTTAAAGTATATTTCAATTAAAG
The DNA here is from genome assembly GCF_056786515.1 of Sporosarcina sp. Y838. Taxonomy (NCBI): domain Bacteria; kingdom Bacillati; phylum Bacillota; class Bacilli; order Caryophanales; family Caryophanaceae; genus Sporosarcina; species Sporosarcina sp. Y838. The sequence goes on from NZ_JBXCJD010000009.1 coordinate 28,523, forward strand.
GAGGGAAAAAGCAATATGAAAGGTGCAGCTATACCTTATTTAACGTTCTATGGAGAAGGAAAAGAAGCGGCTGAATTATATACAAACGTATTGGGGCTTGAGCAAGTCAAAATACAGAAATACTCAGACGCTAATTTCCCGCATCCACCAGAAGCGGCGGATTACCTCCTTCATTGCCATTTGAAACAAGGTGATTTTCAAATCATGCTTGCCGATTCTGTGGACAAGCCGGTTGAAAGCGGCAAACAAGACGTAACACTGCTCATCGACTGTGAAAGTGAGGAAGAGGCGAATCGTCTATATAACGGTCTCCGTGAAGAAGGAAAAGTGCTCATGGAACTGCAAGATATGTTCTGGGGCGCGAAGTACGGAAAAGTGAAGGATAAATTTGGTTTTACGTGGGATTTGAACTTTGAGAAAGACAGCTGACTTTTAAAGTAGTAAAACGGAAGGTTTCTGAAAAAAGCCCCTTCCGTTTTTTATTGTCAAAATGGAAGGAGTGGAATAGGATTTGAAGGACGAAAGTGGTTTGGAAGTGAAGGCCAGGGAGAAGTTAAGGAAAGAGGCTTTCGACTATATTGCTAGAGGCGCAGGGGAAGAAGCGACAATGAAGGCAAATAGAGAAGCCTTTAATAAGTGGCAAATCCGTCCCCGTGTGTTGCGAGATGTATCGGAACGCGATTTTTCAATTTCACTATTTGGGCAGAAGATGCAATCCCCTTTACTACTTGCACCGATTGGTGTGCAGAAAATTGCCCACCCGGAAGGTGAACTTGCTTCAGCAAGGGCGGCCGCTGGCATGGGCATACCTTATATTGTGAGCAGTGTGTCTTCATATTCGATGGAAGAAATTGCGAATGAAATGGGAGATGGACCACGCTGGTTTCAGCTCTATTGTTCGCTTGAAGAAAGCGTGACGGAAAGTCTTGTCAAACGTGCAGAAGCATATGGTTACTCGGCAATTGTCATAACAGTGGACACCCCGATGCTTGGCTTCCGAGAGGCAGATCATGTAAATGCCTACTCCCCGCTCAGTGAAGGGAATGGAAGTGGAAATTACATAACGGACCCGGCGTTTTGCAAACTGCTGGACATGTCCCCGGATGAAGATAGGGAAGCGGCATATGTAAAACAAATTGAAATTATCGACCGCCCGAGTTTGAATTGGGAAGACTTGCGGGAAATCCGGCGTTTTACTACGCTGCCTATTTTGCTAAAAGGTATTTTACATCCCGCGGATGCGCAGCTTGCAATGGATTATGGGGTTGACGGGATTATCGTATCCAATCATGGAGGTCGCCAGCTGGATCATTGCATCGCCTCATTGGACGCCCTCAAAGATATCAGTGACGTAATAAAAGGGCGTATTCCTGTCTTGCTGGACAGCGGAATTCGGCGTGGGACGGACGTATTGAAAGCGTTGGCCCTTGGTGCGGACGCTGTGTTGCTTGGCCGACCGTATATTTATGGATTGGCAGATGAGGGGGAAGTAGGGGTTGAGCGTGTAGTCGCCCAACTTCTAAATGAACTTGATGTGTCGCTGGCACTTACAGGTGCGAAAACCATTCGTGAATTGGATAAGTCAATTCTAGTTAGAAGATGAAATGTAAAAAAAACGGAAGGTCCTTGGTTGGGGACCTTCCGTTTTCAATTTTAGGCTTCTAGTTTAGTACGTCACCCAACCAATCACTCTCACTAGTTTGCAAACAATTTAAAGACGCCCAGTGCATCTAGGAAAACAATAATGATTGCGACGGGAGTAAGATATTTTAAAAGGTAGAACCAAATGTTGAAAAAGATCTTCCCAACTTTCGAACCTTGCTTCATTTCGTCAAATAATTCCGTTTTAGATATCTTTAATGGAATGAAGATGGAAATCAGTAATGCACCAAGGGGCATCAATATGTTGCTCGCTGTAAAGTCAACTAAGTCAAATACCGTTTTATCGAAAAATTTCACATCGCTCATTACTCCGTACGATAAAGAAGATGGAATACCAACGATGAAAATAGCTATCCCAATAATCCAAGTGAATTTCTTACGTTTAGAAGGATTGTTTTTTGTTAACGTCGCAACGATAATTTCTATCATTGAAAAAGCTGAAGTTAAAGCTGCGAATAGGAACAAAATCAAGAACGCAATGAAAAATAACATACCAAAGGGCATTTGATTGAACACTGCTGGTAAGACTGAAAAGATCAATGTCGGTCCAGCATCTGGTTGCATTCCGAATGAAAATACGCCCGGAAAAATAGCAAGGCCTGCTAACAGAACAACGGCGATATTCATTGAGATGATTGAAATCGCAGAGCTCGGCAGATTTTGTGTTTTAGGAAGGTAAGAAGCATATGTAACCATGACCGATACACCTAAAGAGAGCGTGAAGAAGGCCTGTCCCAAAGCGAATAAAATCGATTCTGAGGTCAGTTTTGAGAAATCGGGAACTAGAAGGAACCTAACACCTTCCATAGCACCGTCTAAGCTGAGAGATCGGATAACGATGATGACAAATAAAATAAGAAGTGTGGGCATCATGAATTTACTTGTCTTCTCTATGCCTTTTTGAACACCTTTGGCTACGACAACAATTGTCAACACTATGAATATCAGTTGACCTGTCAATGTAGAGATAGGCTCCGAAATAATATCGTCGAACAATGGTCCAAATTGATCTGGCGAAAGTCCTGCAAGTTCACCGGTTAGCGCTTTAAATAAGTAGAGGATAATCCATCCTCCAATAACACTGTAAAATGACAACACTAAAAAACAGGTTACAACACCGATAATTCCAGTTATATGCCAACCTGATTGGGGGGCAAACTTTTTATAGGTCGTAATGGCATCGCTTTGGCTTTTACGCCCGAGAATAAATTCCCCGACTAACAGAGGGAAGCCTAATAAAAGTATGAATAACAAAAAGATTAGAAGAAATGCACCGCCTCCGCCTGTTCCGGCTACATAAGGGAATTTCCAAATGGCACCTAAGCCGATAGCGGAACCGGCAGCTGCTAATATAAATCCTATTTTTGATTTCCAATGTTCTTGTTGAGGCATATGGTCAATCCTTTCAATTCTTTACTTTATCATGAAGGTCTTACATTATCATGTTTCGATTAAAGTTGCATAAGATTATTCAAGAAATGCTTATAAAGGCTGAAATCACTTCATTTTAAAAGCATCGCCCTTTCCTACCTTTTTGAAAACTACTTGCCTTCATTATATCTGTCAGACGCTACAAATTCGACTAAACAGTTAGGTTGAAATAAATTCCATCTTTAATCATATCAGTCCGACAGACAGACTTCTGTCTAATATGATTAAAGAAAGAAATAGTCAGAATGCATCTACTAGGGGGAGAATTAAATGATCGGACGAAACGACCTATGTTCTTGTGGTAGCGGCAAGGAATAAAAGAAGTGTTGTGGATCGAAAGGGACAGATCTGTTTGATACGATTGTCAACGAAGAGCTTGACCGCGTGCTCGTCGGTTATTTTAATCATTACCTGAAAGATGATGGCGTTTAGTAAACATAGTTCTGTGATTGAATAAGAATAAAGGGTTGCCTCATCAGTCAAAAATAGACTTTTGAGACAACCCTTTTTGAGTGTCAGCTTATTGCGATGGAGAAGGTTAGATTGAAAACTTTTAAAGAAACTATTTTTTTCCGCCGAGCAAATCGAACAAGCCGCCGGTTATACTGCCTTCACCGACTGATTTTCCACCAGGTATTTGCGGTGCAGCTGCAAAAACACGGCTTGCCAGCCTTGAGAATGGAAGCGATTGAACCCAAACCGTTCCCGGACCACGCAAAGTTGCGAAAAAAAGACCTTCGCCGCCGAAAAGTGCCGTTTTTACACCTTTCACCATTTCGATGTTATACCCGACGTCATGTGTCATTGCCACAAGACACCCAGTGTCCACACGTAATACTTCACCTGGGGTAAGTCTTTTCTCGATAATCGTTCCTCCAGCATGAATGAATGTCATGCCATCTCCTTCAAGTTTTTGCATGATAAACCCTTCACCACCGAAGAAGCCAGTACCAAGTTTACGCTGAAATTCAATGCCAACAGATACCCCTTTAGCAGCAGCCAGAAACGCATCTTTTTGACAGATGATTTTGCCGTTATGCTGACTTAGGTCCATCGGAATGATTTTTCCGGGATAGGGAGAGGCAAAGGAAACATGTTTCTTTCCTGAACCGTTATTTGTAAATGTCGTCATAAAAAGACTCTCGCCAGTCAACATCCGCTTTCCGGCCCCCATCAGTTTCCCCATAATCCCTCCGCCTGAAGAACCTGAACCATCACCGAAAATGGTTTCCATATCGATTCCGTCTTCCATCATCATAAGAGCGCCAGCTTCTGCGACTACCGTTTCCTTGGGGTCAAGCTCAACCTCTACAAATTGCATATCGTCGCCATGTATTTTGTAATCGATTTCGTGGTTGTTCATCGCTTCTTATTCCTCCTTTAAAATAAGTTATCTACTACTCAACCATACGGAATAGAGCGAATAAAGTTTCAAAATAGTTAGGAGAAATGTCTAATTAATTGAGCGTGTCTGTGTAACGCCAAACTGTATAGGCTAGTTCATGGGCTTCCGGTTCGTGAGAAGACCCTTTGAAAGCCTCGCGGAATGAGCGAATGACGGATTCTAATACGAATACCCGCGGGCATTCGGAGCGTAGTTCATCCAATAGAAACTCGACATATTGTTTGCCGGCGGGGAGCGTATCATCTTCGAGTAATTCCGAAAAACCTGTAAGGCGTTCGAGCAATTGCTCCTTTGTTTCCGTTTGTTCTTCTACATCACCGCTCAGCTTGAAAAATACATTTTCGGTGAAAAATACATCTTTTGTGCTAATCATGCCGAGGATGATGGAATCGATTCTTCGTATTAAGAAATTCACAAGTTTTGACGTGTCAATCTCCTCTTTGGAAACGGCAGACCATACATGTAGTGTCTGCTGCATCATTCCGAACAGGATGACCGCGCAATCGGCTGCGTAAGGTGCAGCATCCTTGCCATACACATCCACTAGTCTTCTTGTTAACCAAGAAAGTTCAGCTAAAAGCATGTTTTTGATGTGAGTTCTCAGGTCGCTATCGCCTGAATGGAAAACCGCCTCGTAAATTGGTAACAAATTCTGTTCACGATTCACGTGCATGCGAATTAAAATCTGCTCAACCAGAACGTTCTTATCTGATAAATCATGTCCAATAAGTAATTCACGCCTTCTTACAGTTGCTTCGTCGCGTGCATGTCCTAGTATCGCGATAAGGCATTCATTCTTGGATGAAAAGTAATTGTAGAATGTCCCTTTTGAAATACAGGACTCATCTAAAATATCTTGAACAGACGTGGTGGAAAATCCTTTATCTATAAAAAGTCGCTGCGCTGTCAATATAACCTGACGTTTACGGTCGTTGATAATAATCACCTTTATCCTATAGTTGGTTTTCGAAGCTATTCGGCTCATCAGATAAGTGTCTAAAAATTCAAGGTTGATGAACTCTTCATGAAAAGTAAAGTTCGTCTTATACCGTGGGTACACTTATATTTTATCTCTAAAAGGTTGATATATCAACGGAATAAAGTTCTTTTATGTGAAAGCGTTTTCTTGTGTTGCAAGTTTTGGACTATCGGTATAATATGTTTAACATGATGTACTCAGGGTACAAATTTTATACGTTACGTATTAAATTGGAGGAAGTAAGAATGGATATTAATAAAATGCACGAAAAACCGCCTTATGGGATGATAGCGATTTTGTTTATTGGGACATTCGTAGCGTTTCTGAATAATACACTGTTAAATGTTGCTTTGCCAACGATAATGACAGAGTTTAGTGTTAGTCCATCTGAAGTACAATGGCTAACTACAGGTTATATGCTTGTGAACGGTATCATGATTCCGGCTAGTGCTTACTTTGTACAAAAATTTACGAATAGAAAATTATTTTTATCAGCAATGACTCTATTTACAATAGGTACATTGATAGCGGCTATTACGCCGACATTTGGTTTGTTGATAGTTGCCCGCATGATTCAGGCATCTGGATCGGCAATGATGGTGCCTTTACTGATGAATATCATGCTAACGGCATTCCCGGTTGAACGCCGTGGAGCTGCAATGGGTATGTTTGGGCTAGTCATGTTTACGGCGCCTGCAATCGGGCCAACCTTATCAGGATGGGTTGTTGAACATTACACATGGCGTACGCTTTTCTTAATCGTATTGCCTTTTTCGATTGGTACGCTTGTTTATGCGATCTTCAAGTTGCGTAATATTACTCCAAACCGCGATGTTAAGTTGGATGTATTCTCCCTTGTTTTGTCGAGTATCGGTTTTGGAGGCCTGCTTTATGGATTTAGTTCGGCAGGGGATAAAGGATGGTCATCACCAATTGTTTACGGAACGATTATCATTGGGGCATTGTCACTTATTGCATTCGTCGTACGTCAACTCCGTATGGATGAACCGATGTTAGACTTCAAGATTTATAAGTATCCGATGTTCGCACTCTCTTCGGCTATTTCGATAGTCGTGTCAGTGGCCATGTTTTCGGCAATGATTCTTACACCGCTTTACGTACAGAACGTCCGCGGTATCGGTCCTTTTGAAGCGGGCATACTGATGCTCCCGGGTGCAGTTTTAATGGGAATCATGTCACCGATTACGGGTAGGTTATTTGATAAATACGGTGCGCGTGCTATGGCTATCATCGGCCTCACGATTACGATTGTTACGACATTCTTATTAAGTAAACTCGGTTTAGAGTCTGGTTATTATTACATTATGGTAGTCTATACGATTCGCATGCTAGGCATGTCTTTAGTGATGATGCCGGTCATGACGAACGGATTGAATCAGTTGCCGATGATTTCGAATCCGCACGGTACGGCTATGAATAATACGTTACAACAAGTTTCAGGTGCAATTGGTACGGCAATCCTTATGACCATCATGACGAAGAGGATGGAAAGTACGGGTGCAGATTTGGCTGCAGAAGCTGCAGCTTCCGGAAATGCACCGACCACTGCAGAAGGGCTTGCGTTGATGCAACAACAACTTGAAACGACAGCAATGCTTGACGGGATCAATTACTCCTTCTTGGTGTCAACCGTCGTTGCCTTTATTGCATTGCTTCTAACGTTCTTCATAAAAAGGGTTACACCGCCGAAGAAGGATATGTCCTATAAAGAAGCATTGAAAGACCAAAAATAAGCCGTAGATTAATATGTGCTCCGCGTGGGTATTCCTATACCTAAGCGGAGTTTTTGTGTTTCTGGTACAATTAAGAGATAAGTGGGATTTTCTTGAGAAGGATAGTAACCTAAAATGGCTACTGGGCTGGTTGATTGTGGTCCTATAGATTTAGAAAAAGGTGTGAGACGAATGATTGGAAGAAATGATCCGTGCCCATGTGGCAGCGGAAGAAAACATAAAAAGTGTTGTTCAGGGAAAAATGAAGTTTCTCTAGAGGTGCTTATTGATGAGGAACTTGAGCGCATTGTCTTTGGTGCATATGAACAGGCAACAAGTCCGGCAGATATGGCAGAGTTTGAAAACCACAAAAGACTGTGGAATAGTAAGCTCGGTAAGCTGATGGCCAAGGATGACATTGATGAGACGGTTAGTGAATACTTCCTATTTATTGCACGTCGTGATCTCTGGAAGCGTCATCTCCTTAAAGTGATGAATAGTCCGGTGCGAGAGTCGGTTCGATCCGTTTTGGAATTATGGAAAGATCCTTTTGTCCTGTTTGGTAAAGTGAAAGAGGACCGGGAAGGGTATATTGTTGTCGAAGAAGTACTAGGTAACAGCACATTCAAACTGGAAAAGAATCAAGGCATGCAAGTGGAAGACCATTCATTCATTTTTGGCGTCGTGTTGCCTGACAATCGCGATCCGGAAAATGATATTTATGTGATCTCATCTTTAATGTTCATTAAGGATCTGAATGGTTCAATTGAAAAGCAGCTAGTTGAACTCGCGGAGTCTAGCGGATTTGAAAAGAGCCTTGAGTTCTATAAAGAGCATATGACGGATATCTATGAAATTCTATTGGCTAGAGATTCCCGTACAATTAACGAACTGATAGAACATGACTTTACTCCAGTGCAGCAAGAGGTCATTGAGAATCTGGATACTGTACTTGAACAGAGAAATAGTTCTCAAGATGCACGTGATCTACTGAAGAATATTGCAGTTACATACTTCTTGAAGGAAAAGCCTAATTTCAGAAAAGCAGGAGTAATCGCTGCAGCAGTATACTTCGTTACGGTCGATTTAGGGATAATGGATGAGGTAGCTTTGACGAATGCAGAAATTGCTAAGCTGTTTGGTGTGTCGACTAGTTCTATGACCAAACACGCGGACAATATTCGTGAATTTGTTCTTGATATGTACGAGAGAAGCCAGGAAAAGGTTATGGAATAATCTAGTTCTTAGCATCAATAGCACTTAGGATGAATAGGATGGAAGTGGATTAACCCTGGACGGGGAAATGAGTCCGGGGTTTTAATTTTTGATAAAATAAAAGGAATATGATGGTAAACGTCGAATTATAAATATAATGGAAGCGGTTTCATTAACCGCGTGTAACGGAAAGGGGAATGTTGCAATGCAACTGAACAATTACATCGGAGGTTCTTGGCAGGAAGCTGGAGGGGCGGCTTATACCGCAGTCAAAAATCCGGCAAATGGTACAGAACTGGCGCAAGTAAGATTATCGACTAAGGAAGATGTGAGTCTTGCGGTAAAATCGGCGAAAGAAGCTCAAAAAAAATGGGCGCTCGTTCCCGCACCTAGACGCGCAGACTTTTTATATGAAATTGGCCGGATTATGAAGGAGAAGAAAGAGCATTTGTCACAAGTGTTGACGAGAGAAATGGGGAAAGTAATCGAAGAGGCACGCGGAGAAGTTCAAGAAGGTATTGACATGGCGTTTTACATGGCAGGTGAAGGTCGCCGCATGTTTGGAGAAACGGTGCCTTCTGAGCTTCAGGATAAGTTCGCAATGAGTGTCCGTGCACCAATTGGAGTTGTTGGACTTATTACACCTTGGAACTTCCCTGTTGCAATTGCGACATGGAAATCGTTCCCTGCAATTGTTGCGGGTAATACATTCGTTTGGAAGCCAGCTACGGAAACACCTATGATGGCTTACGAAATGGCGCTTATTTTTGAAGAAGCAGGACTTCCTGCAGGCGTTGCAAATATTGTTTTTGGATCAGGTTCAGAAGTTGGAACAGCGATGATTGAACATCCCGATGTCCGTGTAATTTCATTCACTGGTTCAACGGAAACAGGTCGTCATGTTGCAGAATTGGGCGGACGTCATCTGAAAAAAGTATCCCTTGAAATGGGCGGGAAAAATGCAGTCATTGTAATGGATGATGCTGATATTGATCTTGCAGTTGAAGGGATTCTTTGGAGTGCTTTCGGTACGGCGGGCCAGCGCTGTACAGCATGCAGCCGCGTCATCGTGCATAAAGATGTGAAGAAGGAACTCGAGCAGAAATTGGTGGAAGCGATGAAGGTGTTAACCATTGGCGATGGATTGGATGAATCTGTGAAAATTGGACCGGTCATCAATGCAAAAGCGCTTGATAAGATTCATGGTTACGTAGGTATTGGCCAGGAGGAAGGCGCGAAACTTCTTGTCGGCGGAAATATATTGACTGAAGGAGTACTTGCGGAAGGTCATTATTACGTGCCGACGCTATTTACAGATGTGAAGTGGGATAGCCGAATTGCACAAGAAGAGATTTTTGGCCCGGTTGTGTCACTGATTGAAGTTTCAAGTCTCGATGAAGCCATTGAAGTTAACAATAGCGTAAAGTTTGGTCTTTCCAGTTCTATTTTCTCGCGTGATGTCAATAAAGTATTCCGTGCACAGCGTGATTTGGACACGGGAATCGTCTATGTGAACGCTGGGACATCTGGCGCTGAAATCCATCTGCCATTCGGTGGGACAAAAGGGACGGGTAACGGTCACCGCGATTCCGGTGTTGCGGCACTGGATGTCTTTACGGAATGGAAAAGTATTTATATAGATTTCAGCGGGAAATTACAGCGCGCTCAAATTGACACGGAATAATTCTTAGCGTAAGGGGATGGGGAAATGAAGGTTGTTATACTCGGTGCAGGTTTAATGGGGAAAGAAGCAGCACGCGATCTCGTAAAAAGTGACGACGTCGAAAGAGTATATTTAGCTGACTTGAACGTTAGACAGGCAGAGGATTTTGCGGGAGAATTGATGTCCGACAAGCTTGATATCCTATTACTTGATGCAAAAAACGATGAGCAATTAAGTGATGTGATGGCCCTAGGAGATGTCGTCATCAACGCGCTTTTCTATACGTTCAATGAGAAGGTGGCGCGCATTGCTGTCGACATCGGCGTCCATTCCATCGATCTTGGCGGGCACATCGGAGGCGCAACAGATGCGGTGCTCGACCTCGCTGATAAGGCGGTTGCAAAGGGTGTGACGATCATTCCGGATTTAGGGGTAGCACCTGGAATGATTAATATTCTTACCGGCTACGGGGCAAGTAAACTGGATAAAGTCAATTCCATCAAATTATATGTCGGAGGAATTCCAGTAAAACCGGAACCGCCGCTTAATTATAATGTCGTATTTTCATTGGAAGGCGTGTTTGATCACTATACGGATCCTTCCCATGTTATTCGGAATGGCCAACTGTTGGAAGTCCCATCATTATCCGAAATCGAAACCATCATTTTTGATAAATACGGCGAACTCGAAGCATTCCATACGTCAGGTGGTACGTCGACATTGACGGAGTCGTTCCCAAACGTCGATACGCTAGAATACAAGACAATCCGCTACAAAGGGCATGCTGAGAAGGTCCAGCTGCTTGTCGACCTAGGATTACTATCTAGGGACAATGAAGTGACTGTAGGTGGCAATAAAGTAAAGGTACGAGACGTTATGCGAGAGCATTTGTCACCGCGGCTTCTCCTGGGTAAGAAATCCGATGCAGTGTTGCTACGTGTTATCGTCAGTGGTGAAAAAAGCGGCATGCCGGTGACCTACCAATACGATCTTATAACTGAAAAAGATATAGCAGTCAACGAGACTGCAATGGCACGGGCAACGGCGAATACGGTTTCCATCGTTGCGCAAGTGATAGGAAATGGCACGATTACTAAACGAGGTGTCCATCCTCCAGAAAACATCATACCTGGTGAATTATATATTAAAGAGATGAAAAAGCGCGGAGTCGTTATTGTAGAAAGTATCGAATCGAACGAAGCACACATTTGATTAGAAAAGCGGAAGGCGCCTGGAAAGGGAAGGCAGTCAAAGGTCGCCGCGTCCTGCGGCAATAAGGAAGGATGCAGTTCAATCCTTCCCTACTGCATGACCTACATCCTGTAGGCATCCGACAGGCATAAGACGGGTTGGCGGAGCGGCGTTCTTTGCCCGGGAAGGATGCAGTTCAATCCTTCCTAGCCGAACCGACTTATGACCCGAGGAGTTGGCGCATGTAGCTAGACAACAAGAAAAGTGGAAGGCGACTGGAAAGGGGGATGGGGAAGTGGACTTCGGATTTACGGATGAACAGAAAATGCTGAGAAAAACTGCACGCCAATTCGTGGATGTAGAGATTATGCCGTATATCCAAGATTGGGATGCGGATGGCGGATTCGACCCGGCAATTTGGAAGAAGCTCGCAGATCTTGGTTTCATGGGGGTTTGTATTCCTGAACAATATGGCGGCAGTGGGATGGATTACAATTCACTTGCTATTTTGTGTGAAGAATTGGAGCGAGGCGATACGGCTTTTCGTACCGCGGTATCAGTCCATATCGGTCTAAACTCGATGAGCATTATGCAGTGGGGAAATGAAGAGCAAAAGCAGAAGTATCTTGTACCTCAAGCAAAGGGTGAGAAAATCGGTGCATTCGGTTTAACGGAACCTGGTGCAGGGTCTGACGTCGCAGCAATGGCGACAACTGCCGTTCGTGACGGGGACGATTATGTATTGAATGGTCAAAAAACATGGATTTCCCTGTGTGATGTGGCGGATCATTTCCTCGTTTTCGCCTACACGGATAAAACGAAAAAGCACCATGGCATCAGCGCGTTTATCGTCGAACGAACGACGCCGGGTTTTTCATCGAAAGCCATCAAAGGGAAGTACGGTATTCGTGCAGGCAATACGGGCGAATTGTTTTTTGAGGATATGCGTATCCCGGCAGCGAACTTGTTAGGGGGAGAAGGTGACGGATTCAAGATTGCCATGGCTTCCCTTGATAATGGGCGCTTCACAGTCGCTGCAGGAGCAGTCGGTTTAATCATGGGCTGTCTCGAAGAAAGCGTGAAATATTGTCATACCAGGGAGACATTTGGTAAGGAAATCGGCAGACACCAGCTCGTCCAACAAATGATTGCCAATATGGAAGCGGGTTATCAGATGAGCCGTCTTCTCGTCTACCGGGCCGGAGAAATGAAAAACAAAGGCTTACGCAATACACGCGAGACGTCGCTAGCGAAATGGCAGGCATGCGATTTTGCCAATAAAGCGGCGGACGACGCAGTACAAATCCACGGCGCTTATGGCTATTCGGATGACTATCCAGTCGCTAGGTTCCTGCGGAACTCAAAAGCGCCGGTTATCTACGAAGGGACACGTGAAATTCATACAATTATGCAGGCGGAATATGTACTTGGATACAGGGAAGACAAGAAATTGAGCAAAATGCTACCGGAATGGCCGTTTGAGTGAATAGGCAACCCCTGATGTGCTACATGCATCAGGTTTTTTTCGTGGGAAATTCGTTATTCTGTGATAATGGATAATTCTGATAGATGCGCTGATTCAACTTCTTCTATAAGAAAGAAGCAATATTATGTAACAATCCATAGTGTGAAACGGTCTAATTCTGCTAAAGGGGTGGTAAAGGATATGTTTAAGAAAAGGATGCTATCTTTATTGATGATAATTTTACTAGTATTTGTCGCGGGCTGCAGTACGGGATCAAATCCAAAAACAACCAACAGTACGCCGCCAATTTCGAATGACGTCAAGTTTGGTAAGGGGGATTACAAGAAAATTACCACTGCCAATAATGAATTGGGATTCGAGTTATTGAGTGTAGCCGAAGAAGATGATAATAACAATGTCTTCATTTCACCGGCAAGTTTATTCATGGCGCTGTCGATGGTTTATAACGGTGCGGACGGCAAGACGAAAGAGGAAATTGCGAAGACATTGCATATAGACGGTATGGAGGCGGACGAGCTGAATCAGGCGAATGCTTCATGGCTGACGAAGCTTATGAAAGAAAATGATCAAATTCAATTGAACATAGCCAATTCAATTTGGTTGAATGAAGTCTTTCATTTTCAGGACGATTTTGCGAAAAACAATAATGATTACTTCAATGCTGAAATTCAGGAAATCGACATTGCCGACAGTGATTCCGTAAAAAGGATTAATGACTGGGTTAAAAAGTCGACAAATCAAAAGATAGATGGGGTTGTTGAAGCCCCATTAGATCCTGACTTAGTGACGCTACTCATCAATGCGATTTACTTTAAGGGCGACTGGACACATGAATTTAATAAGGACTTTACTAATGATCAAGCGTTCCGTTTGCTAGACGGCTCTACAAAAGATGTCCCACTGATGTCTCTGAATGAAAAACTTGCCTATATGGAAAATGAACATTTTCAAGCAGTTGAGCTCCCTTATGGCGATGGGGAAATGAGTATGAAAGTGTTTTTACCGAAGGAAGACTCTAGTTTAGAGGAATTCAAGAAACTTCTGACCAATGAGAACTGGGTGAATTGGAGTAAGGAATTTAACGCAAGACAAGGTAACGTATTACTGCCTAAGTTTCAATTGGAATACGAAACGCAGTTGAATGATGCATTGAAGAAACTTGGTATGGGAAGTGCATTTTCAGATTCCGCCGACTTTTCAAAAATGATCAAAGAGGGCCATCCGTTGAAAATTAGCAAGGTAAAGCAGAAAACATTCATTGAAGTAAATGAAGTTGGTACCGAGGCAGCAGCGGTGACGTCGGTAGAAGTGGTTACAGAATCAGCATCCGTCGATGACTCATTTTTTATGGAAGTGAATCGACCATTCTTCTTTACAATTAATGATGATGAAACGAATACCATTCTATTTATGGGTAGTATTTTGAACCCGTAAGACTAGGGACGTATGAGCTAGGCTTAGGAGGGGGGCAATGAAGAAGTCCATCGTTATGATAGGACTAAGAATTCCCCTTACTTCTCACTTCGGCATCAATAGGATTTCTTGTTTCAAACTATTACCTGAGAAAAAGGTAACTCTATTTATCTTATAATGTTAGGCTACGAATGATGAGAGCTTTTCATCTATTCTAGCCTTATTTACAATAGTGCCAAAGTTTATGATAAACTAACTCTTGAAATAACTAACTTAATAATAAGGAGAAATGCCATATGAAAGTCGAGTCTTCATTTAAAGTAGAGCCTGCTTTAAAAATGTCTATCTTTTCACCGGCAATTTTTGGTGATTTAAGAGCGGCCGCTAATGCAAAAAAAGCTACAGGTACTGAAGTTTTTGATTTGAGCCTGGGTAGCCCCGATCTCCCGCCTGATGAAAAGGTCAGAAAAGTCTTATCGGAACAAAGTGCGTTAGCAAGTACATATGGTTACACTTTAGGCGGTACAAAACGCTTTAACGAGGCGGTCGCTAACTATTACCAACGACGTTCAGGTGTTGCGTTAAACCCTGAAACAGAAATCATCCAAACGATGGGATCCCAAGAAGGACTTGTCCATCTGCCTTTTGCTTTCTGTAATGAAGGAGATTTTGTGCTGACAACGAATCCGGCTTATGTAGCTTATGAAGCGGGCATTAAGCTTGCGGGTGCAGTTCCATATGAGATGCCATTGTTAGCGGAAAATGGTTTTTTGCCTGACTTGGACGCAATTCCTGAAGAAGTTGCACAAAATGCTAAATTGCTCATTCTGAATTTACCGGGAAATCCTGTTCCGGCGATGCCGAGCCTGGAATACTTTGAGAAAGTAGTAGCTTTCGCAAAGAAATATAATGTCATCGTGCTTCATGACGCTGCCTATTCCGAATACTATTTCTCAGGTGATTCCCCAGTCAGCTTCTTATCGACACCGGGTGCGATGGAGGTTGGAATGGAAATTAACTCATTATCCAAGAGCTTCAGCCTGGCGGGTGCAAGAATAGCCTATATTGCCGGCAACGCAGAGATGGTGGGTATTATGAAACAGCTTAAATCGAATCTGGATTACGGTACGTTCGGTCCGATTCAGGAAGCTGCAATCGTTGCTCTCGATAATGCCGAAGAAATTACGGATCGTTTGCGGGAAGAATTTTCAGCGCGTCATAAGGTTTTAATGAAAGGGATGGAGGAGATTGGATGGTCAGCCACTCCGTCAAGCGGCGGCATGTTCGTCTGGGCTAAGTATCCGTATGACATGGATGACAAGGCCTTTGTTTTTCATGTGATTGAACAATGTGGTGTCGTCATGGTTCCTGGTAGTATCTTCGGCACAGAAGGCGCTGGTTTCGTCCGGTTGGCGCTTGTTCAGAAGGTGGATGTGATAGAGAAAGCGATTGAACGACTACGGAGTTTAGGTATGTAAGTAGAAGAAGGTTAGCGAGGGGCGGAGATAACCGCCCTTGCTAACCTTTTTATGTGGAATGAATTAGAAATCCTGCTATTACCGCTTCGGCTATCGCGTAGGCGCGCCTGCGATATATGGTAAATGTTGGAAAGTATATTGCTTTTTCGGGGATTGCTAAGGCGATTAATATAAGTCCAATACATATGGATAGAGTTGGGAATCCTTCTAATACCGCTTCGGCGCTTTGTGGATGCCTCCCGCGATAAGCCAGAAAGAAAACCGCTTTCAGTCTTATCGCTTCGGCTACCACGTAGACGCGCCTTCGCTAGATAGTCTCTATGTAGAAAAGCGTATTTCATTATCGGGGATATGGCCTACAGCTTGTAGTACGTACGTTTTCAATGAAATTAATATCAAATAATAATCACATTATAATCTCAGTCTATACATCTTAAAATCACTTTCAATAATATACACACCAGCGTAGGCGCGGCAAAGGGGTAGCCGAAGCCTTGAGACTGGATGCGAAGCGCTAATCCAGGCTCATGGCGAGAGGCATCCCCAAAGCGCCAAGCGATCTACAATCCACACTCTGAACCGAAACTCCTTCAATAATGAATACCTAGAAAAGCTGGTAGAAAAAGCTTAAACTTTAGTGACGGGTTAACCAATGCTATACTAGGGTGCTGGGTGTAGAATTGCGTTTTAATTAGCCAAATCGAAGCGCCGTATCGGATTCATTTGAACTCTTTATTATATAGCTATCCTATTTATTGAAAATAGATTCAACGGAATGGAGTTAAAAACTATGGACAAGAAAAAAGGCGGCTTGAAGCCGTTTTACTCTCTAATTGTATCAACAGGGATCCCGAAGCTAGCTTTAACTATCGGCTTGACAGCAGGCGTGTTGACGACACTTGCAGGGTTGGTAGTCCCTTTGCTAACGAAAAGCTTAGTGGATGGCTTTTCGGTTGCCTCGCTAAGTATCCCGCTAATGATTGCTATCGGAGTGGCGTTTATTGTTCAAGCGGTAATCGATGGGGTATCCATTTATTCACTTAGTTATGTAGGGCAAAAAGTGGTTGCCAAATTGCGTGAACGAATGTGGACGAAGTTGATTCGTTTGCCTGTCAGTCACTTTGACAAGGAATCGAGCGGAGAAACGGTGAGCCGTGTCATTAATGATACGGGAATCGTGAAAGAATTGATTACGCAGCATTTCCCACAATTCATTACGGGTGTCATTTCGATTATAGGTGCGGTGACAATTCTACTCATTATGGATTGGAAAATGACGCTTATTATGTTGATTTCAGTTCCTATTACAGTAGGAATTATGATTCCGCTTGGTAGCAAAATGGCTAAAATTTCACGTGGACTACAAGATGAAACAGCTTTATTTACAGGTCAAATTCAGCAGACGCTCGGCGAAATTCGCTTGATGAAAGCTTCAAATGCCGAAAAGAATGAAGAGGCAAGTGGGAAAGCTGGAATCGGAAAATTACTCGGATTTGGCTTGAAAGAAGCTCGTATTTTTGCTCTGATTGCTCCTTTTATGTATCTAGTTGTCATGGTCGTAATCGTCATGATTATCGGATATGGCGGCATGCGTGTTGCGAACGGTACAATGTCGACAGGTACACTTATTGCATTCCTACTGTATCTATTCCAAATTATTTTTCCAATTACATCATTTGCCATGTTCTTCACGCAATTGCAGAAGGCGAAAGGCGCAACAGAGCGTATTATCGACATTTTGGAATTGCCATTGGAAGAAGGTCAGGATGGCTTAGTGATGGATATTACTGACAAAGTAATTCAGGTTGTGGATGTATCCTTTGCCTATGAAGCGGATGAGCCAGTGATTGGGAATGTGTCTTTTGAGGCGCGACCTGGTGAAATGATTGCATTCGCAGGGCCGAGTGGTGGAGGGAAAACGACGATGTTCGGATTGCTTGAACGATTTTACGAACCAACTGCTGGTGAAATCCGAATTGGCGGCACGCCCATAAATGAGTTGTCGATGGCATCGTGGCGTAGTCAGATTGGCTACGTTTCGCAGGAAAGTGCCATGATGGCCGGAACGATTCGCGAAAACTTATGCTACGGTTTAGAAGATGGTGAAAGTATTCCGGATGAAAGGCTTTGGGAAGTTGCTGAAATGGCTTATGCTGACGAATTCGTCAAAACATTTCCGAAAGGATTGGACACTGAAGTTGGCGAACGAGGTGTGAAACTTTCGGGAGGTCAAAGACAGCGGATTGCCATCGCACGAGCATTTCTACGTGATCCGAAGATATTGATGATGGACGAGGCAACAGCAAGCCTTGACAGTCAATCGGAAAGTGTTGTTCAAGATGCACTGTCGCGATTAATGGAAGGGCGTACAACATTCGTTATCGCCCACAGATTATCCACAATTGTCGATGCAGATAAAATTATTTTCATCGAGAATGGGCAAGTAACGGGCAGTGGAACACATAAAGAATTGATAGAAACACATGCGTTGTATCGTGAATTTGCGGAACAGCAACTGGCTTAACGATTTAACCCATACTAAGAGCTCGCAGAAGGTGTCTTTTTACCAGGATGCGGGCTCTTTTTATTCTTTAAATATATTCATTAAACCCATTAAGACAATCACTAGTAGAGAAGTTCCTTTTAGGTTGGACGGTAGGATAGATGACTCTGGAGCTATACTGTGTTAAACTATTCTTACTATTAGTGAGCGGAGGTGAGGAATGATGTTAGATACTGTGTATGCACGTGGATGTTTACTGGAATATTTAGCCACTTCATGTGCGATTACTCATGAAATTACAGTCAACGGGGCAAGTCTGTCCTTTTTTAGACGATTTCAGTAATCACACAGCTGTTTGGCATTTCATTCCTTACGATTATTTTTTAAGGGGGAGATCGCTTACACGCGGTCTTTTTTTGATGTCTAGATTTCGGGTGTCTATAGGGCGCTCCGTGCTATTTTAGAGATGCTTCCAGTTGTGAACATAAAACGGAAGGAAGTGAATAACGATGATATGTACAATTCAACAAGTAAGCAAAATGCTCGGTGGGAATACAATTTTTGAAAATCTTTCTTTGGAGATAAAAACAGGTGATAAATTAGGTATCGTTGGTAGAAATGGGAGCGGAAAAACGACGTTATTTAAGCTGGTATCGGAAATGGAACAACCAGATAGTGGGGCAATTCATTTTAAAAAGGGTACGAAAATAGGCTATTTAGCGCAAATCCCTATATTTGAAAAAGAAACGACCGGCTTTGATGTGCTCAATAGTGCATTTAAAGAGCTGAAGGAACTGCAGGCGAAAATGTCGGAGTTAGAGACAAAGCTAGCCAATGTCGGAAACGAAGACATGGATAAGTTGCTTCGGGTATATGGGGATTTACAGGAGGAATTCGCGCGTCGTGATGGTTACGCGGTGGACTCGGAAATTGACAAAGTCATCAATGGATTACAGTTGAAATCCTTTGTCGGACGTTCCTTCGGACAATTAAGCGGCGGTGAACAGACGAAGATTATGCTAGGTAAGCTCTTGTTGACGAAGCCGGATTTGCTGCTATTGGATGAACCGACGAATCATTTGGATTTATTTGCTGTCGAGTGGTTAGAAGAATATCTGAAGGATTATACGGGAACAGTCGTCATCATTTCGCATGATCGTTACTTTTTGGATAGTGTCGTGATGAAGATTGCAGATCTTGAAGAAGGAGAGCTCAATCTATATTTCGGGAATTATTCCGCTTTCATCCACGAAAAAGAAGAGCGTCTTATGAGGGAGTTCCAGGATTACGAAGAGCAACAAAAGAAAATCAGGAAAATGAAAGAATCCATTAAACGGCTCCGCCAATGGGCAAATGAAGCCAATCCTCCGAATCCTGGATTGCACCGGCAAGCGCGCAATATGGAACGAGCGCTAGAACGGATGGGAAAGGTAAGGAAGCCACTCATCGATCCGAAGAAGATGACCTTGTCTTTTGAAGCCGCGCCAAGAAGCGGTAAGGAAGTTGTTGTAATGGAAGGAGTCATGAAATCATTTGGTCAACAGGAGCTTTTAAAGGGTGCCGATTTCCATGTATATTGGAAAGATCGAACAGCGATTGTCGGCCGGAATGGATGCGGGAAATCAACCGTACTAAAAATTCTTTTGGGAGAACTTCCAATTGACGCTGGGTTGAGTAAAGTAGGGAATAGCGTGAAAATCGGATTCTTGTCACAACACTTTGAAATCAAAGACCCGAAGGCACGTCTTATTGATGTCTTTCGGGGGGAAGTGAACGTAGCTGAAGGGGAAGCTCGACATATATTAGCGAAATTCATGTTTTACGGTCCAGATGTATTCATGCGAATTGGAGACTTAAGCGGTGGAGAACGGATGCGGCTTCGTTTGGCGCAACTGATGTATCAGGATGTTAATTTCCTAGTGCTTGACGAGCCGACCAATCATTTGGATATTGAGTCACGCGAGGTATTAGAAGAGGCACTTGAAGATTTTGCGGGTACAATTGTTGCGGTTTCGCATGACCGTTATTTCCTAAATAAATTATTCTCCCGCACGGCATGGTTGGAAGAAGGTCTTATTACAACATTTGAAGGGCCATACAATTGGGCTCGCCAGAAGTGGCAAGAGTTTCAAAGTAATAAGGTAGAAGAAGTGATTAAACCTGCTGTAGTCGAAAAACTGAAGTTAGCAAAAGTGAAAGAAGAAGATCTTGAAAACGTCGAAGAATCCATTATAAGGATTGAACTTGCAATTGGAACACTGGAAAAAGAAGCGGCAGACGAAACAGATTGGGTGAACTATGAATTAAGCTTAACGAAGATTGCAATACTGCAAAAAGAGCTAGAGTCTTGTTATGAGAGATGGACGAGTGAAGTAGACTCGTAAAATTAAAACAATCGAAGGTGGGAAAAATAATATGAAAATCATTGTCACCAACAAGATCAAGACAAGGCATTAAAGTTTTATACAGAAGCGCTAGGCTTTGTAAAAAAACATGATGTTCCCAGTGGAGAATTTAGGTGGATTACGCTTGTTTCACCAGGAGAGCAAGAAGGTACTGAGCTTCTGCTCGAACCAGATAATCATCCAGTAGCCAAAGAATATCAAAAGAAGCTGTTTGAAGAAGGCATACCTGTAACCATGTTTGGTGTTGAGGATGTTCGCAAAGAGTACGATAGGTTATTGAAACACGGCGTGAAGTTTACTTTAGAGCCAACAAAAGCAGGTGAAGTCACAATAGCTGTCTTCGACGATACATGCGGAAACCATATTCAGATAATACAGCAGTAACTTTAAGCGGCAAGCAATTATTCATAACAGGATAACCTGCCCCTCGGTAAAAGGGTCGTGATTCATTCGCCGAAAGCGGACCGGAAATAGTCCAGTGAAAATGGCGGTTTTCAAGCCCTTCTCGCCAGTAACTTATGTAAATTAGTAAGAAACCCAGCTAATCTTCACACGAGAAGATAGCTGGGTTTTTAAAGTTGGATATGCAAAATAAATGCGAATTATCGCTCACAGGTACAGACAGCCAAAGCAATCTTCAAAACAGTCACTTGTTCATGATCCTACAAAACCGCCTCCGTCTACATGAAGCGTTTGACCTGTCATATAACTGGAATCTGTAGATGCTAAAAATACATAAGCAGGTGCATTTTCTGCGGGTTGGCCGCGGCGTTTCACTGGTGTATCC
This sequence comes from Sporosarcina sp. Y838, assembly GCF_056786515.1. Taxonomy (NCBI): domain Bacteria; kingdom Bacillati; phylum Bacillota; class Bacilli; order Caryophanales; family Caryophanaceae; genus Sporosarcina; species Sporosarcina sp. Y838. The sequence continues at coordinate 49,874 of NZ_JBXCJD010000009.1, forward strand.
GATCCATGCTGTTGCACTTTTTTTGCATCGAACGTTGCTGGGATGAGTGGCGTCCAAATTGGACCGGGTGCTACGGCGTTAACGCGAATCCCTTTTTCTGCTAAATTCAACGCTAGTGAGCGGGTAAATGAAGTAATTGCTCCTTTCGTCGCGGAATAATCTAGCAAGCCGGGGGAACCGTTATACGCCGTTACAGAAGACGTGTTAATGATGGAATCGCCATTTGTCATATGGTTTAAAGCCGCTTTCGTCAAATAAAATAATCCGAAGAAGTTCGTTTCAAATGTTTCTCGGAGTTGATCTGCTGAAATAGCAAAAATATCGTCCTGCGGAAACTGTTTTCCAGCATTGTTTACAAGGATATTCAAACTGCCGAATTCATTAACTACTTCATCGATTAATTGCTCACAATGTTCCTCTTCACTGATGTCGATTCGAATTTTTAGCGCTTTCCCGCCATATTCTTCAATCAATTTAACAGTCATGTTCGCATCGATATCTTCCTGCTCACTTAAATATGCGATAGCGACATTTGCACCTTCCTTTGCATATGCGACAGCAACTGCCCGTCCGATACCGCTGTCTCCACCTGTTATCAATGCGGTTTTTCCTTTTAATTTCCCTGAGCCTTTATAATTCTTATCGTCATAAATCGGGGCTGGATTCATTTCTGCTTCCACGCCGGGTTGCTCGTTTTGTGTCTGTCCTGGAATCTTATTATCAATTTTCTCATACTTATCTTCTGGCAAAGCAATTCCTCCTTACGAATGGTCTTCTTAAGAAATCATTCCCTGTCAATTAATGAACTAAACGAAAAACGCCCAAATTGCCGTAAATGGGGCAATTTGGGCGTTTCGTTCAACAAGGAGGAATGAAGTTCAATTCCTTCCTGTTGCAGCCTCAGGCGGATGTCGCAGAATTTGAAAGGAGTTAATTGAGAAAGCTCAATTCAAAATCTTGACGCAATCACTCCGAGGTGTGACTGATTCTTATAGAAGTCCAATCCATTTCCAATACGTTGCACTGAATAGAAGGATAAGTAAATAGCCGACAACCGTAAGCACGATACCAGATTTCAGGAAATCCTTTACTGTAAACGAACCCGTACCATAAGCAAGCATGTTTTGCGGTGCGCTGACTGGAAGAAGGAAACCAAAGCTAATAACGAATTGTTGGATTAAAACAAAACCGACACTGTTCGCATCCAAGGAAATCGTTGTAGTAAGCGCGATGAATATCGGAATAAGTGCCGATGACAAGCTCGTCGCACTGGCGAACCCTAAGTGAATGAGAATGTTAAACAGTGATAGTAAGGCAATCGTCGCGAGGAGTGGCATATTTTCAAGGCCCATTGCGCCGAACACCCGATTGGATAACCATTGGGCGCCTCCTGTATCCAATAGGACCGTACCAAGTGCGATCCCTACGGCGAAGACGATGATTGTTCCCCACGGAATAAGTTTTTCAACCGTTTTCCATTCGAAGACGCCAATTTTTGGGGAGAGCAAAATCGCAATCGCCACAAGCGTCACGGTCGTCGTGTCAAATGGGTGAAGTACTTCTTCCGTTGACCAGAAGAACAAAAGAGCGAGAGCGACGACAATCAACCGTTTCTCTGAAGATTTCATCGGGCCAAGTTCTTTCAGCTGACCCTGAATCAGTTCCGCGCCACCTTCAACAACTTGCGTTTCAGGCTTAATTAGTTTAATCATAACGAAATACAGGACGACGGACATGATAATTGACCATGGAGCGGCATACATGAACCAAGCTCCCCAGGAGATAGACACGCCCATTTCACTTTCGATGAAACCGAGCGCCACCATATTTTGTGCAGCACCTGTCTTGATGCCGATATTCCAGATTGAGACTGATTGGACGGCAGTGATGACAAGGAGTGCACCAAGACGGCTATTATGTGGTAAACCGAACGCCGCAACCATCCCAAGAAGAATTGGAACAACCGCGCCTGCACGTGCAGTAGCACTTGGCACGAAGAACGCCAGAACAATCGATACAATGATGGCACCAAATACGATAGCGCCAGTTTTCACGCCTACTTTCGAAAGAATATATAGCGCGAGCCGTTTATGAAGATTTGTGGCCTGCATCGCCGCTGCTAAAAAAAGGGCAGCGGCAACAAGCGCAACCGCGGAGTTTGAAAACCCGCCTAGCGCAAATGTAAGAGCCGCTTTTGTGCCAAGCAAGACATCGGGATTCGCCATATCGGGTGCAAGACCGAGTGTCACAGCAATAAGGCCGATAATCATTGCTGAACTCACAGGATAAGCTACCGCTTCCGTCATCCAAAGAATGACCGCAAACGCCAAAATAGCGAGTGCACGCTGCCCCATAACAGGCAAGTCCTCACCCGAATTAGGCAGAAGCATGATGACAATCATGACGATGAACGCCAGGGCAATCCAATATGGCTTCAGATTACGTTTGGGCTTTTTAATCGTTTCAGCGGTTTCCAACGGTTATCAAACCTTTCTGCTCTATACGTACTTATACTAATTGTACCCATACTATATAGGCGATAAAACACGCAAAAACTACAAAATTTGTAAAAACGAAAAAATCAAAAATTCACCTGAAATACATCATTATTCGAATCGTAAAATGAGGAATCACCACTTGTACCTGTATTATTAATTAGAAACTATAACGTTTAAGAGATTTCTTAATAGAATATTCGTTAACATGGATGAGTACCGTTGATTGTAGTGGAAGCGCTCGACTCCTGCGGGAATAGCATGAGCCTTGAGACCCCGCAGGGAGCGAAGCGGACGAGGAGGCTCAAGCCATGCCCGCGGAAAGCGAGCGCTGGAACGAAAAGCAACTGCTTTAGGTTAATCCTTGTTATCCTCTACCAACTTAATAAAAGTCTATTTGACTAGAGACGAGTAAGCGTTCGCCTAGAGTGTAAATTAACCTTGAATTTACTACTATTTCATTAATAAATAATCTGGATTTAATAGAAGAAAATGATAAGTGGGAAAATTTTCTGTTTAGTGTAACGAAATCTATTTATTGCAGTCTAATTATGTAATAGAACAAAGAAAGGGTTGGTCAAATTGAAAAAGAAGATAATTTGGCTTTTTATCACGGCATTCGTTACTGTAGCTGCAATTTCTCTAGCTTTATTAATGGATAAAGTGACCGTCACTGCGTCGGGTATTGCGCTTTCTGAAAGAGGATGGAGCGCAACCTTCTCAACGGCTTTGAAAAAAGAAGCGCTAGGAACAGATGATTTATACATTACTGATCAAAATGGAAAGCGAATAGACACGGGTATCGCGCTTACCAATGCAGACAAGACGCTCCACGTACAAGGCCTTACGCCAGGCTCGTATGCCCTCCATGTCAATAAAAATGCAGTAAACGGGAAATACCTTACATCACTTCCAATCGATGAAATTAAGTTCACAGTGCATGAAACAATCGAGTCCGTCGCCTCTGAAAAAGAGCTGATAGCGTATTTCGAACGAGCGAAATCTATGCAGTCGACAGATGTAATGGCTACGGAAGAGTCAACAAATTCTAAGGCTGATTCAGCTGAATCTAGTGCTGGAGTGGGAGGAGAAGACCATTCAACAACGAACAACCAAGTTGAAGGGGTCGATGAAGCCGACTCCGTGAAGACGGATGGCAACTATATCTACACCGTAGGAATTGGCAATAATAAAGTTGCAATTACCGATATTCGCAACCCGAAGAAAGTTAAAAAAGTGGCAGAAATTAAAATGGAAGACGAGTATTACCCTTACCAATTGTTTCTACATGACGACACACTAATCGTTTTAGGCGATAAATATGTACCGCATCATTATGAGAAAGGCAGTGCGAAATCTGAAATAAGTAGGCCCGTGAACGGAATGACAACCGTCCGGATGTATAGTATTTCCAATCCCGAGAAACCCAAACTAATTCGCGAAATTGGTACAGAAGGTCATTTAAACGGTGCGCGGAAGACAGGTAATATGCTGTACTTCGTGACAAATGTTTGGCCGAATTTTTGGGGTGTGAAAAATGTCGAAGGAGACTTACTCCGCCCGCAAGTATACGACTCGACGGAAGACAAAGAGGCAACACTTCTAGACTATACAGATATCGCTATTCTTCCTGGAGCGATGGAACCATCCTACTCCGTCATTACGGCTATCGATCTATCATCACCTGCAGAAAGCAAGGTTACGACAAAAGGTTATCTCGGCGGTAGCGAGCAGCTTTATATGTCCAAAGATAACTTATACCTTACAGCGACAATTTACGAAACGAACGCCTCTACTTCTAGTAAAATGATTTGGAATCCAGGCAGTGCAAACAGTGAACTATTCAAATTTAATTTGAATAAAACAGATGTTGCGTTCCACAGCTCCGCCACGTTGAAAGGTCATTTATTAAACCAGTTTTCAATGGATGAGCATAACGGCTATTTCCGCGTCGTAACAACAGAGGGGAATATGTGGGATGAAAAGAAGCCGTCTCAAAATCATCTATTCATTTTAGATGAAAACCTAAAACAAACAGGATCGGTCGAAGGCCTTGCGAAAGGGGAAAGAATCTACTCTGCGCGCTTCATGGGGGATAAGGCTTATATGGTTACCTTCCGCGAAACGGATCCGTTATTCGTTATCGATGTGGCCGATCCAGCTGCTCCGAAAGTGCTCGGAGAATTGAAAATACCGGGATTCAGCAATTACCTGCATCCACTTGACGATAACCATCTAATCGGTTTTGGCTATGAAACGGTTGCTGAAAAGAATCCGCAAGGCGGAGAACCCTTCATTATGACGATGGGTATGAAAATTTCTTTATTTGACGTATCCGATTTCAATAATCCAGTTGAAAAGGACACTGAAATCATCGGTGGTCGAGGGACCCATTCACAACTCCAATATGATCACAAAGCGCTGTTTCAACATAAAGAACGAAAATTATATGGCTTTCCCATCTCAATTTATGATGAAAAGGGGAAAGACAGCATTGAGTTCCAAAGTTCAGGCGCACTTGTTTATGAAATTACACCGGAAAACGGTATCGTTTTAAAAGGAGATTTGCTGAAAAAGAGTACCCCTGGAGAACAATATGAGGAATGGGAATACGAAGTCCAGCGTATGCTCTACAATAAGGATGTTCTGTATACGATTTCAATGAAAGAAATTAACAACTATTCACTTGATACGTACGCGCCAATCAGCAATATACAAATTAACTAAATGCAAATCGAGTCAGAAAGATCCGGTTATGTGCCGGGTCTTTTCTCATGGACAAATTTAGCTGAGAGGATGATAACCTAATTGTTCATTGTTATTTTCCGCCAGCAACGATAAGATTATTTAAATAGATTGGAATTGAACGATTGTCTACAAGTACAGAGGGGGTGTGTATCATGCCGATAGTGGATAAAGAGATGGCAATTGATTGTTGTTTGCTCGCGGGACGTTTAATGATGGAAGCTGGAGCCGAGACCTATCGGGTGGAAGATACGATGGCACGTATGGCTGAAACACAGCAATTATCAGCTACTCATAGTTTTGTGATTCCAACAGGTATTATCTTTTCGCCGGGTAGCCCACACCATACGAGACTGGTTCGGATAAAGGACCGCACGACTGATCTTGAAAAGGTAGCGCTCGTTAATGATGTTTCGCGTAAACTATCAACTGATCACTACACACTCGAGGAAGCATACACGAAACTTCAAGAAATCGACAAAGCGAATGTTATGTTCCCATTATGGCTACAAATCATCGCAGCTGCCATTGCAAGCGGCTGCTTTCTAATTATGTATGAAGGTCTTTGGAAGGACGTACCTGTCGCTATCTTCGCGGGGGGTGTTGGCTACGTCATTGTGACTAAAATTCACGAGCTGACTAGAGTGAAGTTTTTCGCTGAATTTGTTGCATCACTTTTCATAGGGCTAACCGGCTTTGTTGTGGTGCAGATTGGATTAGGAACTGAGCTCGATAAGATAATTATTGGATCCGTCATGCCGCTCGTTCCAGGACTATTAATCACAAATGCTGTGCGCGACATGATGGCGGGGCATTTCATGTCCGGATTATCAAAAGGGGCAGAAGCCTTTCTGACTGCGTTTGCAATCGGAGCAGGTGTAGCACTCGTCTTATCTTTTTGAATGAAAAAGGAGTGAGGTCTTGACGTGGATTATTCAAGCGGTTCTTAGTTTTCTCGCCGCGACAGGATTTGGAATTATTTTCAATGCCCCTCGTAGAATGCTATTTTATTGTGGTTTTGTAGGGATGACGGGCTGGCTGGTTTATAGCGTGTTTAATGGGCTATCGGGTGATCCAATGCTGGCTTCCTTCCTAGGCGCATTCATGGTAGCGCTAGTAGCGACGATTTTTGCCAAACGTTTTCGAACGCCGATGATCATATTCAGTGTCGCGGGAATCATTCCGCTCGTACCAGGTGGGATGGCCTATAATGCGATGCGTCATATTGTTGAAAAGGATTACCTCACTGCAATTTCTTATGCTTCAGGGGCTTTCATGGTGTCCGGTGCAATCGCAATGGGGCTCGTTTTTGCAGAGGTAATTATTCAGCTCATTTTCCGGTCAGGTATTGGTAGGAAAAGAAGCAAGGTAGCATAAAAATGGAGTGCTCTTTTGCTAAGAGACACTCCGTTTCATTATTATTATTATTATTATTATTATTATTATTATTCCCCGAAAGTGATGTTGTCAGATGTAACGGGTATACCAATATAGTAGCCTTGAACAGCATCTACACCCATTTCTTTTAGAAGGTCGAATTGTTCTTTCGTTTCAACACCTTCCGCAACAACATAGAGGCCCATTGATTTGCTGAATCGGATCATTCCTTCAACGAGTTGCTGCGTTTTCGGCTGTCGTGTTAAAGAGTGGATAAAGAGCTTATCGATTTTTACCTTTGTAATCGGTAAATGTTGCATATAGCGGAATGATGCGTAGCCTGTACCAAAGTCGTCGAGTGCGAATTCGATTCCCGCGTCTTGTAGCGCTTTCATTTGAAGGTTGATGGAATTTTCCTCTTCTGCCTGAAAAGCAAATTTCTCTGTAATCTCAAGTTCGATGTAGTTGGCGGGACATTGAGTTGTCTCAAGGATATTAATTATTTTGTCCTTCATATTAGCATTGCTAAACTCCCTCACAGAAGAGTTCACTGAAATACCAACGCTATATCTCTGCCTATACCAAGATGCTGCAAGCTTTGCGGCTTCTTCGAGAACGAAAGCTCCGATGTCATGGATGAGACCGTTTTCTTCAGCGATTGGAATAAGTTCATCAGGCATGATTGTACCTAATTCGTCATCTTCCCATCGGACAAGAGCTTCGTATAGCGTTACTTTACCTGAAGCGATATCCAACTGCGGTTGATAGGCGACTTGTAAATTATTGTGGTTAAGCGCAGTGAGCATTTTTCTATCGATGGTTGCCCTTCTATTTAATACTTTGTGCGATGCTGCAGATAAGGAAGATATTTTTCCTCCACCGTTTCCAACAACATCTTTAGTGGCAGCGAGTGCAGCTTTCATCAAATGATTATACGTTTGTTGGTCTTCAGGATAACGAACGATGCCTCCGCTAATAGGTAGTGACAAGGCGAAGTTGTCGATGTAAATTGGATTCTTTTCAAGGAATATTAGGAATCCCTGTACATACCAATCACCGAAAGAAGTCAGAACGATAAATTCATTGACACCGACCCTGGCAATCAGATTATCCTGGAAGTAACGCTTGAGTCGGTTTGAAAATGATTTGACTAGTTCTGCCTTGGATTCCGATGATTGCAAATCCTTCAATGTATAATAGTGATCGATGCTTATGAAGACTAAGGAGAAGTGTTTTTTCTCTTCAATATGATTATTTACAACCGTCTCAAGCTTGTAACGGCTCATCAGTCCTGTTTCGTAGTCGATAAAAGCAATTTGTTGAAGCTGGTCACGTAATTCTATGTCGGCAGTAATGTCCAATTCAAGAAAAGTGAAAGAGTTATTTTTATCGTCACTGTCTGACTTAATCGGAATTGCAATCAGATTGACAAAGTAAGGTTCGCCGAAGCGTGTAACCTTTTCCACCGTGCCAAACCATGTGTTTCCACTTTTTACGCTATCCCAAATGACATAAGCATGTTCTTGTCCACGATCTGTGTCGGGGAACATTTGCCACAGGGATCTGCCAATTACCCGTTTTGGTGTCCATTTGCTTATTTCTAAAAAGTTCTTGTTAGTATATATAATTGAACCTTCGGCGTTTGTCCGGGTTACCATGTAAAATTGTTCAAGACTTTTCATTATGTCCGGTAGTTCCGGCACGAATAGTCCATAATCTGGTTTCATATAAATGCCTCCTTCCGGGTATGGGATACTACCATTATAATGAAGATATGGCGTCTGTACATCATGGAAATGCTAAATTCACAGTGAATATCGATAATGGTAGATAAATAGTCAGATTGGAGGAGGGGCAAGATGGGGAGATTGAAAGGCATCACTATGATTGTCTTCGGAGCGATGCTTTGGGGAGCGACAGGACCTATGATGGAATGGATTCTAGCAAACAGTCAGTTATCAATTCCATTCATGCTTATAACACGTCTTCTTGTCGCAGGGGTATTTATACTTGTGCCTCTGAAGTTAAAAGGTATAAAAATAATGCTTCCGCTGCAGCAAAAAGTATGGTTGCGTCAAATAATTATTTTCGGGATATTTGGGATGATGGCGGTTCAATATGCTTTTTTGGCTTCCATTAGTACAAGTAATGCGGTAATTGCTACGTTATTTCAATTCTTAGCCCCAATTTACATCATCGCCTTCGTATCTTGGAAGCAGAAAGCCAGTCCACCAGGAGCCCAGGTACTTGGCATGTCTGTCACCATTGTAGGGTTGTTTTTACTTCTTACAAATGGCTCTTTAACAGGTTTTTCTTTGAGTAAGGAAGCGATTATTTGGGGTATATTAGTAGGTTTTACATTTGCTTTTTATACACTTTATCCTGCACGGCTAATGGCTGAATGGGGCGTGTTGTTGGTAGTTGGTTGGGGTATGCTCATCGGCGGTAGTATCCTGCTTATTATGAATCCAGTGACGTACATAACAGAATTACATTATCTAATGGATTGGAAATTATCAATGATGCTTCTCCTAGTGATCATTGTGGGAACAGTAGCGTTCGTCTTGTTCTTAGGTAGCATGAAATATATAACAGCTGTGGAAACGAGCGTATTATCGAGCTTCGAACCACTTACGGCAATGATTATTTCCGTTCTATGGTTCGGCCAAATGCTTGGTAATTGGCAACTCACAGGAGCAATCATCATGCTGGTAGGCGTTGCGTGGCTATCAATAGCGGGAAGTAGAGCAAGAATATGAAAGCAAAAGAACCGGTCCCGCTTTAAAGTGTACCCTTTGTAAAGGACATTTTAAAAAAACCTTATATAAGTTGAACCGAAGAATTTAACTAACCGCTGATTTCCGTTCCGAGAGGACGCTTTCCGCGGGCATCCTTCCCTCGTGCTCCCAACGCTAGCGCTGGAGTCGCCGCTCTCCGCTTCAATCAGCTGAAGTGAGTAAGAATCATAAATTCAACAGATTTAGGAAACTTGAAGAAGTGACCTAAACCCATTTTCTTCACAAGCTTTTGAAATTGGGGACTGGTATAGTGAACCCCTTGATCCGAGTGGATGAAAGCACCTTCCGTGAACTTTTTCCTTCTTCATTTACCTAGCTATTGCCTTAAATTCATCTGTATATGTAATTCCCTTTTCACTAACAGCTTTTACATAAGGATGTTTCTTCAGTAATCTTTGTTCTTGATCATTAAATAATATCTTTGACATAAGTTCTGCTGTTGGACTTATGTTCTCCTTGTAATCTCCAGCGAAGGCGCCTAACTGGGGTAGCCGAAGCAATAAGACTGACAGTGGTCTTCTGTCTGGCTTATTGCGGGAGGCATCCCCAAGCGCCAAGCGTTGTTGGTAGGCTTCTTTATGTCAACATATAATCGTTGTTATTTCCACTATAAATAAAAGTACCCCATAAGAGAGACTTTTTAAAGTGTCTATCTTATAAGGTACATTTTACTTTGGGTCCGGTTCTTGTTTTAGTTATCGACAAAGTTAATATAAAGATCTTCGTCAGCTGTAATGATTAAGTCCTTTGGAACGAGTAGATGAATAGCAAGCGGGCGCTCCACTGAATTATGGGAATTACTTCTATGCCGCGGTACCTTTGTGAACTGATTTAGTAAATAGGCTTCCTGATAAGTGGTATAGCTAATTTCCGTCACAGGGGGTCGCGGAAAGTTGACGGAATCAGCTGTCCATTCGGGTACTTTATAGTTCAGTTTATCTGAAAAGTCAAAGTCACCTATTAAGAGTAGTGGTTTAATGAGTGTCTCTTCAATAAGCCCATCGTTTACACTTTTGCGTTCAACAATTATCATGGAATCCATATTGGAGCTTGCAGTTATTGCAAGCGTATCTGCTATATTATGCGATCTTTTTTCGAGAATCGCAGCAGGATCGATAGAACTGATATCCCCCTCGTAGATAGCAACCCCTTCATGATCGAATTGTTCCTCTGATCCCACTCTAGGTTGAGTGGTAAAAGAATCTGTGTCAATTAGTTCTACAGCGATTGTCGCAATAAGCAAAATTGCGGCGTATGTTGTCAAAAATACATACGTCCATTTTTTATTGATTTGACGTTTTGGTTTGTTCTTCGCCCGCAAAAAGAACCAGACAATTAAACCTATGACTATCAAAGGCAAGAGTGACAACATTATTTCCTCACCTCCGTATTATTCGTAAGTGCGATGGAAATAGCAAAGAGCACACTAATCGTCACAACTATTTTTATAAGAAAAATAAGCAATGACGTTTCAGTACCATAGAAAAAGACGACTTTTTCCATTAAATTTATGCCTCCCACATCTAATCGGAGCATGGGAACTATGAAAAATGCAACGAGTAATAGTGGAATGACAAGCTTGCTACGCTGGATGAACGAACCCGTCACATAACCTAGGCTTGCAAACAGCAAGGTGTAAAGAATGGAAGTCGCAATCCTAATGAAAAAGTCGGCTGGAGAACTGAATAGCCCTGAAGCTTCATTAATCAAGAGATTACTTTGGAATAATGCGAATAACTTAATAACGGAACCCGCTAGGACTGCTGTAATACCGGCAATGGCGGATGCGAGCATTAAAAAGAGAATGCTGGATAAGTTGTGGCTAATCCGGTTTGATACGAACGAAAAAGCATCGTTGCGATAGGCTAGTGTTGTGACAAGGATACCCGTTAAAAGAGCCCAAAATAGTGTGAAGAGTACAGGTACATCACCGGTTGAAAAGGTATATTCAGTTATTACTGTACCTCCACTGGATCCGCCTCCACCCCCGTTTTCAAAGCCTATAAAGAGTCCAATCAGTTGTATAATGAGTAGTGAGCTGAAGACGCTAGTGTAGGCATTCAATTTATGAAGAAATTGTTTTTTGACAATGTCATTTAGGCTTGGTTCCGTTAAATACATCATCAATCCCTCCTTTTGTACCGGTAGTCAATGCAACGTATGCATCATTTGCTGAGACGGGCACTATTTTAATGTCTTGTTGAGAGAGGTGCACCAATTCATCAGAAGTAAAGGTGTTTTTAAAAAGGAATTCACTATATGAACCATTCATCTGGCTACCAAACGTTTCTTTTATCGAAACGTACTCAAGCAATTTCTCGCTTTTACCAATCAGACGGACAAACATTTCTTGTAACTCTGTGATGGAATTGTGAAAGAGAACTGTTTTGTTATGAACTAAAAGGATATCTTCAAGCAAGTCTTCAATTTCTTCAAGGTGATGACTAGATACTAGAATGGTTCTGGGATGCGCGATATAATCTTTTAGGAGCGCACGGTAAAAGTCTTTCCGAGCAATCGTATCCATTCCGGTAGTGGGTTCGTCGAAAATCGTCAGCGGGCAATGTGAAGCCAGGCCGATAATGGCATTGAAGGTACTCTTCTTTCCTTTTGAAAGGTCAATATGACGAGCTTCTGAATGGAAACTGAAATAATCGAACAACCCTTGCGCAAGTGGCGCATCCCAGTTTGGGTAGAAACGATTAGATTCTATTAAAATATCTTGTAGTGTCAGTTTGTCAGAAAAGCTCATTGTATCGTCAATCAGAATGGAGTTTGCAGACACTTTCAAACTGTTGAAAGGATTGTCTGAAAACACTTGGACATCTCCTGATGTAGCTTGGATATGTCCGGCGGCTATTTTCATCAACGTAGATTTGCCAACGCCATTGCGTCCGATGATTCCTGTCAGAACGTTTTCCCGAATACTGAAATTCATCTGGTTCAGGACAGTGCGCCTACCAAACTTCTTTGTGACATCAGTGAAATCAATTACATTCATGATTTTTCCTCCTTTTTCCGCGAACGTTCCTCTTCGATCAGCGACAGCAAATGTGAATCGTCGACTTGGAGAAGCGTGGCTTCGTTGAGTAAGTCTATGATGAGTTGCCGTAGTTTCTCTTCTTTGCGTTTTTTTAACAGTTTGTCGCGTGCATCTGGTGCAACAAACATGCCGAGACCACGGCGCTTGTAAACGACTTCGGCTTCAAGCAATAATGTCAGTCCTTTACCAGCTGTAGCTGGATTTATCGTAAATAGTTCTGCCAATTGGTACTGGGAGTAGACTTTTACATCGGGCGGAAGGGTTCCATCGATTATTTCCGTCTCAAGCCATTCCGCGATTTGTAAGTAAATCGGTTTTGAGCCGCCCATATCGAGCATTCACGTGACCTCCTTTTCAATAGTGCATTACTGTTGTAATGTACTATACGTTAATTTGAAATGAAATGCAATCCGATTATTTAAACATTTTAATTCAATTTACTTTAGATGCAATATTTCCTGGGTTAAGATGTCTCACAATTCAGTCGTATTGGCTATACACAGCCTAGTACCTGTGGCATAATTAGCTTATCAAGAAGTAATTCGTGAAACGAAAGAGTTTTTGGAGGTCAGTGAGATGAAAACTGTTTTTTCTTATGCATTGCCATACAAATGGCCAATTGTAATTGCACTATTTCTTATGCTTCTGGAGTTGTCGGTAGAACTGATACAGCCGCTTCTCATTGCTAAAATTATCGACGATGGCATCTTGGCGGGAAATGAGACTGTTATTTGGACGTGGGGAAGCGTCATGATGGGGCTGGCTTTTGTGGCATTCTTTTCGGGGGTTATCAATTCGTTTTTTGCTGCACATGCTGCACAAAGTTTTGGATTTGATTTGCGTCAGGCACTTTTCCGCCAAGTCCAGACGTTTACCATGGCTACATTTCTCAGGTTCCCAACATCGGGACTGATCACACGTCTGACGAGTGATGTAACGATGGCACAAAACGTCCTGTTTATGGGGCTGCGAATCATGTTGCGTGCGCCGTTGCTTGTTATAGGTAGTTTAATCATGGCTTTTTTCGTTAATGTAAAACTCGCTTTGTTCCTTGTGGTAGGGGCACCATTTTTGCTGGTCTTCCTATATATCATGGCGAAGAAAGGAGTTCGTTACTTTTCTCACGTCCAAAAAAGGCTAGATCGGGTAAATCGTGTAATTCAAGAAAACTTACAAGCGGTTCGGCTCATAAAAGCTTTTTTACGCGGGGCTTATGAAGCGAGCCGCTTCTCCAAAGTATCCGATCTGTTAAGAAAAGATACTGTAAAAGCGATGCGGATGATGGAACTTATCTTGCCAATTCTACTGTTCGTTATGAACGCCAGTTTAATGGCTGTGCTATGGTTTGGTGCAATTGAAGTTCGTGACGGGGGAGCGCAAGTGGGGGAGCTGGTCGCGATCGTCAACTATGCGATGCGTATGACTGGTGCATTTTCCATGTTCTCTTTCATCATCATTGCATTCTCACGTGCGAAAGCCTCTTCCGAAAGGATGGAAGAAGTATTACTTGCAAATGAAGACCTAGAAATCCATCGTTCAGAAAGTACAGGACTGCTGCGCAATGAAGGCGATTTACGATTCGAAAACGTGTCGTTCATGTACCCGGGTAAAATGGAACCAATTTTGGATAATGTGTCATTCCATGTATCCTCCGGTGAAAAGCTAGCAATCATGGGGGCAACCGGCTCTGGGAAATCCACTTTACTAAACCTCATTCCTCGGATTTTCGAAAAGAGTTCTGGTGAAATATATGTGTCTGGGACAGAAGTGGATGAATGGCCGTTGAAAGACTTGCGGGATACAATCGGACTCGTTCCACAGCAATCGATTTTATTTACAGGGTCCATTTTGGAAAACTTATCGTGGGGAGATACCGAAGCGCATGTCGATGAGTTGGAAGAGGCGGCGGAGAAAGCGCAAATCCATGAATCAATTGATTTGTTCCCGCTAAAATATGGGACACGGGTCGGACAGAAAGGCGTCAACTTATCAGGCGGTCAAAAGCAGCGATTGTCCATCGCACGTGCGCTTGTGCGAAAACCATCTATCCTGATTCTTGACGACAGCACAAGTGCACTTGACATGAAAACGGAAACTGCGTTATGGGATGCGCTTGAAGGGGAAGAGGCAACAATGCTCGTTGTAACACAAAAAATCCGGACTGCACAAGGCGCAGACAAAATTCTTCTTCTGGATGAAGGGAAAGTTGTCGGCTACGGAACACATGACGACTTGATTCTGCAATCTGCATTGTACCGAAAAATTGCAGAATCTCAATCCGATGAGGAGGTGGCTGCCGATGTTACGCGCAATTCGTAAACCGTTCGGCTACGAGCCGATCCTATCCAAAGAAGATATTCAAGGTAAAGGAAAAAAGAAGAAAGAGCGTGCAGGTAATTGGAAGTCAGTCCTATACCGGATTTGGACACTTGTAGATGAACAGCGAGGTCTGCTAATTGCAGTGCTCTCACTTGTTTTTGTCAGTTCGATTTTGGCGTTGCTCGGACCGTTGATGATTGGAAAAATTATTGATAACTACATTATTCCGATGAATTTTGCAGGTCTAGGCGGCAATATAGGATTGCTAATCGCAATTTATATTGGTATATCGTTTGCCATGTACTTTCAGAACTATTGGATGGTAGGTATTGCTCAGCAGACGGTTTTTCGTTTGCGAACAAGCCTGTTTGCCCATCTGCAAAAATTACCGGTCACATTTTTCGATAAACGGCAACACGGCGAACTGATGAGCCGGATTACAAACGATATTGAGAACGTCAGCCAAACGCTGAATTCCTCTTTCATCCAAGTGTTTTCAAGTATTTTGACACTGACGGGGACATTTGCTGTCATGCTTTACTTAAGTCCACTTCTGACACTACTGACAATGATTATTGTGCCTATCATGTTCATAGCGATACGATGGATTACCCGTCGTACTGGGTTGTTGTTTAAAGAACAACAACGGGCGGTCGGTGAATTGAATGGAATGATTGAAGAGACCATTTCCGGTCAGCGTATAGTCAAAGCGTTCTCGCAGGAAGACCGTGTGATGGAGGAATTTGCACAGAAGAGTGACAGGCTTCGTGGTACGGGATTCTGGGCATTGGCCTATTCCGGGTTTATCCCCAAAGTGATGAACATGCTGAACAATGCCAGTTTTGCGGTCGTTGCAGGAGTTGGTGGATTACTTGCATTAAAAGGAGATGGGGTTGTTACAGTTGGAACAATCGTTATCTTTTCGGAATTTGCACGCCAGTTTACTCGTCCACTCAATGATCTTGCTAACCAGTTCAACACAGTTCTATCGGCAATTGCGGGGGCTGAAAGGGTATTCAAGATAATGGATGAGCCTGTTGAGAAAGACGAAGCAACAGAATTTGGAAATACAACACTGCGAGGGGATATCGAATTCCGCAATGTGTCATTCGGTTACGCAGTTGAAACTGACGGCTATACGATTGACGATGTATCTTTCCATGTGAAATCAGGTGAAACGGCGGCGTTTGTCGGCGCGACAGGGGCAGGAAAGACAACGATTATGCAATTGCTAGCTAGGTTTTACGAAGTTGATAAAGGAGAAATTTATATCGACGGCATTCCGATTAGCAAGTTGCCGCGAAAAACGCTGCGCAGTCAGACTGCATTCGTCTTGCAAGATCCTTTTCTCTTTGAAGCGACAGTATTTGAAAATATCCGTTACGGAAAATTGGACGCCACTGACGAAGAGGTAATCATCGCTGCGAAACAGGCCAATGCACATAGCTTCATTAGCCGGCTTGAAGATGGGTACGAGACTGTGCTTACATCGGATGGTAGCGAAATTTCGCAAGGGCAGAAGCAATTGCTGTCAATCGCTAGGGCACTCGTTGCAGATCCAGTACTCTTACTTCTTGATGAAGCGACGAGCAGTATCGATACCGTCACAGAACTGGAAATCCAGGAAGCACTCGATTGTCTAATGGTAGGTAGAACCAGTTTCGTTATTGCGCATAGACTGAACACAGTTCGAAAAGCCGATACCGTCTATGTTATGGAACAGGGGAAACTCATTGAATCAGGAAATCAAGAAGAGTTAATTGAGCGACAAGGCGTTTATTACAACATGCTTTTGGAATCGAAAGTATAGCGATTAGAAATTTAAAAGGCTGCAAGGACATATTAAAATGTCTCTGCAGCCTTTTAAATAAATTACTTCTTTTCTTCTATATCGAGAAGCGTACCATCGTCAAAATCGACTTCAAGATCGAATTTTGAGTATGTGTCCAGTTGATACCACTTAAGGATATTGTCGATTACTTCTTGTTTAGGCGTATCCTTCATAATACGGATATCTAAAAAGAATAAATGGAGCTCATCCATAGCTGCGCTGTCTTTTAACTTGATGTTTTCCAATTTGTTTTCATACTCTGCTTCTGCACTTTTTTGGACATTATAGTCTGCCTCGATTGCATCTTTTCCACCTACGTCAATGTCAAGATCAAATGAAGAGAAGCCATAACCATTACCTGTATTGATGGTTCCGCCTTCTTTCTCACGTTCAAGAATAATATCCGCGTCTTCGCGGTTAGGTTCATCGGCATTTTTCCCGAGGTTACCACATGCACCCAACACCAATGCACCGATTAAAAGAAATGTACCTATTCTATATTGTTTTTTCAATATACACACAACCTTTCATATAGTTAGCTTCTTATGTATTTTGCCTATAATACAGCTTTCTAAACAAAATACATATATCAAATGAAAAAGCCGACATGAATGCCGGCGTGTAAAATGAGATATTGCGTGCGAAGTCAGATCTTGCATTTACCATTTTGCGTTGTGTTCTTCGGATGAACCAAGCATCTTACGTATTTGTAGAATGGAACCGTCATGTAAGCGTATCTTTCCGTCGAAATAACCGATGACTTGATGGACTTCGGTACGGACCAAGCGGACATTCATCGTAGAGACTCTTTCGAAAAAGGGTGTAAATGTGATGTTGACACTGTCGGAAAACTTGGTCTGGATTTTCCAGGGGGCCATGTAATTTTTCGAGTCATATGTAAACACAACATCTTCATGGATTTTTGTCATTAAGCCATTAACAAATACAGCATTTTCAGTCATTCCTGTTCCGTCCGTCCATTTTCCACCAAAGTTAAGCCCAATGCGGCGGCCACCAAGACGCTGAGATGCCATTGCCCAGTTCCACTCTGATTTACGGGGCCATATGCCTCTGCCGTAATCGAGAACCGCGAAACTGTAATCAGGATTGAAGTCATACCGTCTTTCACCAATCTTAACAAAGCCAGAGGTCGGCAATGAATGGTGCTTAGCTGTGAATTGGAAAATTTCCCTGTTTCTTGGGATAACAACATTCAACGATTCATCGTCAACTGGATGAACGATGTGGAAATCCGCATGAAGTACTTCATTATCGAAGTCAGGAATCGTTACGGAGAGATGTGTTTCACCTTGGATATGTAAAATCTGAACGGTTAGGTTATCATTCACAAATTTAACACTGTCTAGCACATTTTCAGGCATCTTGACAGCGCGTCCAATTGGAATTGTAATTTGTTTCTCATAGAATCGTTGCGTTTCGTAATTTAAGATATAGACAAAGCAGACAGCGGCATAATCGAGATGGCTAATTGTCACAGAAAACAGCAAATCTTCCCCGTACACGCACCAATAATTCCACTTTTTCTTCCGCATGAAATGATTTTTTAAATTGCTTTGGATGTACGGGTGACGCGCGAAGCCGATTGCTTCTGGATTCAATAACCCTTTATCGTCACACAACGCAACAGGTCCTGTGATTTCTCTTTCTGCATGCTGCATGTAGATGTGCCCCCTGCCTATTGTCTTTTTCGAATATTATTGCTATAATCCTTATTGTACCAAAGATTCGGGGCATTAGCTCAGCTGGGAGAGTGTCACGCTGGCAGTGTGAAGGTCAGGGGTTCGAGCCCCCTATGCTCCATATAGTAGTTAAGAGTGTTTCGGTTTATCCGAGCACTCTTTTTTTGTGCAATATTAATATTAGTGGGTTGATTACCAATCACGTTTATTGTGATACGGAAGAATATGTAGAAGGTATCTGGAACATACTGTGCATCTTGAAGTCACTAGATGGTTTAAACGGAACTCTCCATTATTATCTTGAAAAATGATTTAGACTTATTCCTCTCGTTTTATTATTAATTCAGAAAAATAGGTTGTCGGAATAGGGAAATCACATAACTAAGATGAATGCTCATTTTTTGCTATACTCAATAAGAAATTTAGTATATCTGATTTTTTCAGTCTGTTTAATTATAAGGAGTGGATGTAATGGAACGTGAATTAGCATTAGAAGTAGTACGTGTAACTGAAGGGGCTGCTTTAGCAGCAGCAAGTTGGATGGGTAGAGGAAATAAAATAGCTGCTGACGATGCAGCGACTACCGCCATGAGAACTATATTTGATTCTATTAATATGCGTGGAACTGTGGTAATTGGTGAAGGGGAAATGGACGAAGCCCCTATGTTATATATCGGTGAAGAGCTAGGAACAGGTCAAGGCCCGGAAGTTGATATTGCGGTTGACCCTTTGGAAGGGACAAATATAGTGGCAAAGGGATATTCCAATGCGATTACAGTTTTAGCAATTGCGGATAAGGGTAATTTACTTCACGCACCCGATATGTATATGGAAAAAATAGCCGTAGGACCATTAGCTGCAGGGAAGATAAATTTAGCTGATCCTATTGAAAAAACCATTGATATTGTAGCAGGGGCAACGAACAAACGGGTTAAAGATGTAACTGTTATGATACTTGAAAGAGAACGTCATCAGGATTTAATTGATCGTGTACGTGAAAAAGGAGCTAGGGTTAAACTCTTCTCGGATAATGACGTTAGTGCAGCGATTGCTACAGGTCTTCCAAATACAGGCGTGGATTTATTTGTAGGAATTGGTGGAGCTCCTGAAGGGGTCATTGCAGCTGCTGGATTAAAATGTCTAGGCGGGGAAATGCAAGGGAGACTTCTTCCAGACAACGAAGAAGAATATAAACGCTGTCAGCAAATGGGAATAGAAGATCCGACTCGTGTATTAAAATTAGAAGATCTTGTAGCAGGTGATGATGCTATATTCGCTGCTACAGGTGTTTCTTCCGGTGATATTCTGCAAGAAGTTCGTTTTCTCGGAGGTGATTTAGTAGAAACGGATTCTATCGTAATGCGAGCGAAAACAAAGACTGTTCGATATATAAAAACCCATCATCACCTTGAACATAAACCATATGTATTGGGAGAGTAATGATGTCTTTATTGTTGTACATCTGGACCAGTACACAGCATTTATATTGAAAGTCTAGATAAGAATGCTGGCAATGTGAAGGTCGGGAGTTTGGGTCCCCTAAGCTCCATATAGTTTTCAAAAGGTGTCCGGAATAATCGGGCACTTTTTTTTGTTGAGGAATATATAATACTGCTTGAACTCGGAATGCCATCTAAGATAGCGTTTTACGTCTCTTCCGGTTCATCGAATGACACTCCAAACGCATTCTAACCGCTTTGTATTCATAGGATGGCGTAGGGAGGGGTTTGAAGATGTATAACAGGGAAGCAGCCGTCCGCTATGCCGATACGTGGTGGGATAGTCGTAATCCAGCATATCCAACATTCGATGTAGATTGTACCAATTATATTTCGCAGTGCTTGCGGGCGGGCGGAGCGCCAATGCATGGATCTCCGAATCGGGAGCGGGGTTGGTGGATC
Organism: Sporosarcina sp. Y838; assembly: GCF_056786515.1. Classification (NCBI taxonomy): domain Bacteria; kingdom Bacillati; phylum Bacillota; class Bacilli; order Caryophanales; family Caryophanaceae; genus Sporosarcina; species Sporosarcina sp. Y838. The sequence goes on from NZ_JBXCJD010000009.1 coordinate 70,083, forward strand.
GGCGGCGGCACATGGAGTTTTAGCTGGTCTGTAGCGCATTCATTGCGATGGTATTTGGCGGGTTCGAAAAAAGGGTTGACGGCCACACAAGTTTCATCTGCCGAGCAGTTAGGGTTAGGGGATGTCATTGCCTATGACTTTCAAGGCGATGGAAGATTTGATCATACAACGATTGTTACGGCGAAAGATGGTGCGGTTCCGCTCGTCAATGCACATACTTATAACGCAAGGCACCGGCACTGGGCATACAAAGATTCGTATGCCAGCACACCCAATGCGCGCTACATCTTTTTTAAAATCAATGACCAATTTTCATAAGGGGAACGAGTGTCAGATACCTAGGGCAAGACATAAAAAAGCAGTCCGTCGATTAATAACGGACTGCTTTATTAAATTCAGTCAAACCATAAAACGGCAAGCGTTCCTTCTCCCGCATGAACCGCGAGGACGGAACTAATATCTCCGATTTTCACTTCAAGGCCGGGTACTTGCTCCGTAAGAAGGTTTTTCAAATGGATTGCCTGATTCATGACATTGCCGTGCATTAAGTGAACTGTCTTTCTGCCGGGATGATGCTCTGCAGCTACTTTATCGACCAGGTATTGAAGTGCTTTTTTCTCGGACCGAACTTTTTCGACCGGTTCCAATTCGCCATTCGCCGTAATGGTAACGATTGGTTTCACTTTCAACAAACTGCCGAGGAAGAACTGCGCACCGTTCATTCGACCGCCTTTGTAAAGTTGTTCCAGTTGCCCCATCAATATGTAGATGTGCAGGGTTCCGGTCATTTTGTTCAGTTGTTTTTCGATTTCGGAGACAGTTGCACCTTTATCGTACATTTCCATGCCTCGTTCAATTAACCCGGTAATTCCGTAGGATAGTGAAAGGGAGTCGATGAATGTTACAGGGAATCCTGCGATTTCAGCGCCAGCAGTCGAAGAAGCAAGTGTCCCGCTCATTTTACTCGACACGTGAACAGCGATTGCCTGTTCATAATGTTCCGCGATTTCCTTGAATTTTTCGGAAAACTCACCTGCTGATGGTTGAGAAGTTTTCGGAAACTCTTTTGCATCTTTAATTTTACCGTAAAGTTGTTCAGGTGTTAGATCGACACCGTCGACAAACTGTTTTTCACCGAAATGTATATTTAAAGGAACGGAAAAGAAGTCCGGGTGTTGTTTGAGTTCCTCGGAAACGAAGGCAGTACTGTCCACAATCCATGCAAGCGGTTTCTTAGTCATGATTAAAACCATCCTTTTTTATTAGAATATATGCTTTTATTACTATACCATGAAAAGTATTTAATTGTATTCAGAAAACAATAATGACGTTGCTGTTCAGCCATTTTCGCAAAAGAGGAACGGGTAAGGTATAATAGTCGGAGTATAAGTAAAGGGGACATGATTTATGAATGAGCAAGCCTTATCAGTTAGAGACGCGATTATTACGCGTCGTTCAATAAAGAACTTTAATGGTCAACCGGTTGATCCGGAAAACATTGCAGAAATGTTGGAAGATGCGGCGTGGGCGCCAAATCATGGCAATCGCAATCCATGGCGCTTTGTTGTAGCTGCAGATAAGGAATATGTGAAATTCCTTGATGTGTTGAAAGAATATGGCGTACCTAAATGGAAAGAGCTTTCGGAAGAATCACTAGCGCAGCAAATGAAGAAATTTACGGGTCCAGGTGCTGTTGCATTCGTTGTCGTTCCTGAAGATGCGCGCCAGAAAGAACGCCTGGAAGATTACGCAGCAGCAAGCATGTTCATAATGAACACACACCTACTTGCGTGGGATAAAGGGATTGGAACTTGTTGGAAAACTCCCGGATTCCTCGATAATCCGAAATTCAGAGCAGAACTAGGTGTTAAACAAGGAGAGCGTATTATTAGCATGCTCCAATTCGGTTATTTTGATGAAATACCAAAGGCCGCTCCCCGTAAACCACTAGAAGAATTAGTTACCTATTACGGACGAGATAGTGGAGAAGCAAAAGAAGTGTAAAATAGAAATGATTTGCGTCCGCATTGCATTTAATCATGCAATACGGACGCTTTTTTATGTTTAACGCTGGTTTTTATAATGATCCTGCTGTGTAAGCAAAAACCGAATCCCCATAATGGGAATCCGGAATAGGACTACTTCTTCAATTCATCTTTGTTAAAACCGGCAATTTCATAGTAGTAATCGCTGATGACGCGCAAACCTTGGTCGAAGTTCTCCAAGTGGAAATGTTCGTTTGGGGCGTGGAAGTTTTCTGATGAAAGACCGAAGCCCATTAAGACCACTGGCAACTTGAGAATTTCATCGAATGCCGCCACAATTGGAATCGATCCACCACCACGCGTATAAGCAGTCGGTACATTGTATACTTTTTCGTATGAACGACCGGCCGCCTGGATAGCGGGGTGGTCAAACGGTGTGATAAATGGTTTTCCTTTATCGAATTCAGTCACTGTCACGGTTGCGCCCACCGGTTTGTGTTTCTCGATATGCGCTTTCAACTTCTCGACGATTTCATCGGGATCCTGGTCAGGTACTAAGCGGCATGTGATTTTTGCGCCTGCTTCTGCAGGCAATACTGTTTTAATGCCTTCTCCTGAAAATCCGCCAAATACGCCGTTAATTTCAAGTGTCGGACGTGTCCAGGTACGCTCCAGGTACGAATACCCTTTTTCTCCGAACAGTTCTGTTACGCCGATTTCTTCTTTTAATTCGTCTTCGTCAAAGCCAAGCGCTTGATAAGCTTCGCGTTCCCCGTCTAATAGAGGGCGTACATTGTCGTAAAACCCTTCTATGGCAATGGTTCCTTCTCTATCTCGGAATGATGCAAGAACTTCTGCAAGTACATGAATTGGATTTTGGACGCCACCGCCATACAAGCCGGAATGAAGATCGCTTTTTGCGCCCTGTATATCGATTTGAACGCCGCTCAGGCCGCGAAGTCCATAACAAACTGCGGGTTGTCCGGGTCCTTGCATGCCTGTATCGGAAATAACGATAACATCGGCTGCAAGTTTGTCCTGGTTAGCCTTAATATACTTCTCGAGATTTGGACTGCCAATTTCTTCTTCACCTTCAATGATGAATTTCACATTGACAGGCAATCCGCCCGTTTTCTGAATAAGCGCTTCAACAGCCAAAACATGCATGAATACTTGTCCTTTGTCATCGCTGGCACCACGCGCATATAATTTGTTATCACGTACTTCAGGTTCGAATGGCCCGCTTGTCCACAAATTCAATGGATCGACCGGTTGCACGTCGTAATGTCCGTACACGAGAATGGTTGGTTTTCCTTCTGCGTGGAGCCAATCGCCATACACAACGGGATGTCCATCTGTTTCATCAATTGAAAGGTTTTCAAGACCTGCTTTTTTGAAAGAAGCGAGCAACCATTTTGCAGCTTGTTGCATATCGTCCTTATGGTCGGATAAAGCGCTGATACTTTGAATACGTAGAAAGTCTTTTAATAGGCCTAAATGTACATCCCGTTTTTCTTTAAAATACCCGTCAATCATCTCTAAATGATTCAATATAATTCCTCATTTCAAGTAATTTTGATTAGGGATAGTATAGCAGATAAGTGGGGATTTTGAGCGTGAAAGACGAACGATAACCTGAAGGGTATGGTATACTGTTTGAAAGTTATTAATTGGACGAATATACAAATATGATATTATTTCCGGGAGGAATTGCTTTTGTTTATTGCACTTGGCTTCTTTTTATTCATGTCGTTTTACCTATCAGGTAGTGAAACGGCTCTTACAGCAGTAAAAAGGAGAAAGGTCCAGTTTCGTGCAAATCAGGGAGACAAGCAGGCTATCAGGCTGCAGAAACTGATTTCGAAACCGGACCGTATGATTACAGGGATTCTGATCGGAAATAATATCGCGAATATTATGATGCCGACCCTCGTTACGACTATAGCAATCGACAAAGGTCTAAGTGTCGGTATTTGGACAGGGATACTGACGGTTATTATTATTGTCTTCGGTGAAGTGTTGCCGAAAACGATTGCTGCAACGTTCAGTGAGCGTGTCGCTTATATGGTTTCACCTACAATTACACTTCTTATTACAATATTGACTCCGCTAACATCACTACTGAGCACGTTCACAAATATTTTCATCCGCATCATTTCAAAAGGTGCGGTGACGAAAGCTACACTTACCAAGGATGATCTCCGGTCGATGGTTGACATTGCATCTATAGAAGGAACATTCAAGATGGAAGAATCAAATCGATTGAAAGAAGTACTCGATTTTGCGGAAAAGGATGTATCTGACGTCCTTGAAACACACCGGATGGATATCATCGGGCTGCCGATTGAAGCAACCTACGAAGAAGTACGTGATATAATTCTCGAGCATTCCTATACACGTTATCCCGTCTATGAAGAGAGCATGGATACGATTTTAGGCGTATTTTATTCGAAGATGCTAATCGGATGGTCGATGAATCCTAAACAGACACTTGGAGAGTTGATTGACCGCAATACATTTTACGTAGTGCAGTCCGCTAGCGTTGAAAAAGTGTTCAAGATGATGCTTGCGAAGAAGAAGCATATGGCTATTGTTCTGGATGAATACGGAGGAACACTTGGCGTTATTACACATGAAGATATTATCGAAGAAATGATTGGCCAGGATATTGAAGATGAGACGGACGATGATGAAGAAGTACTTGTCTATGGAAAAACGGAACACATGTTAACTTGTCACGGAAGGCTCGAAATCGTTGATGCGATGGATTTGTTAGGCGTTGAATTACCGACCGATCATGAAACACTTGGCGGATTTGTTCTGCAAGAGCTTGGTCATGTTCCTGAAGAAGGTGAACGATTTACATACGATCATATGCGTTTTGAAATTGAGGAAATGGAACGCAACCGTATTATACGAATGACTATTGCGATTCGATCTGAAGAAAATGAATGAAACATGAAAATCCTTGTAACCAGGCGATGGTTACAAGGATTTTCTTTTTTCAGATTGTCTTATGCCCGTCGCATCTATTCGGCCGCTTTCGCTTTTCGTGTCTAGCTGCAGCGGCCAGACGCTAGGTCATAAACCGTTCCGGCTGTGCGGCAAAGTGCGCCGCTTCGCCAGACCGTCTTATGCCTGCCGCGTCTATACGGCCGCTTACGCTTTTCAGTTCAAGCTTACATCTTTGTAAGTGTACTGAAAGAGAATACGATGGTTTGAAAGGTCTCAATTGTTGATAATGAGAACAACAGATAGAAGACGGGAGCGTTATATTATGAACTTAAATCTTAATGGGGTGCATGAAGAATACGGACGTTACATATATCATCTATGCCTTAAGTTGACGCGTAACAGAGAAGAGGCAGAAGACCTCATGCAGGACGTATGGGTGAAGGTCGTACGGTACAGCAATCGCATGGACGACGTCGAACATATGAAAGCATGGTTAACAACCATTTGCATGAATACATTCCGAGATCGGTACCGGAAAGACGTTAGAAGAAGTAAACATGTGATGAACCAACCGGAAACGTTGGATGTGCCTATTTTAGATTTGGTTCCAAGTGACAGTCTGACTCCAGCGGAATTACTTGAGCGGAATGACATTCAATCCATCGTTCAACAAAAAATAGGTGAACTTGATGCCATTTACAGAACAACCATCGAGTATTTCTATTTCTATCAATATTCATTGATTGAAATTGCAGATGTGATGAAGGTCTCAATCGGTACAGTGAAATCCAGACTGTTCCGCGCTAAAAAGTATTTGAAAGAATTAATGATTGCAGATACAGCAGTGCAAGACTACGTCACTGCCTAAGAGCGCAGCCGAATGGGCTGTGCTTTTTGTTTGTCGAAAAGCAAAAAGGGGAATCTAGCTGTAAGTGATAGATTAAGCTGAAACGAGGAAATGTCCATGGAAAAGAAAGAAAAGAAAAAGGGATGGAGCAGGCGGAAGCGGGTTGCCCTAATTGTGCTGTTACTGTTTGTCCTAATTTACATAGGCGTAATCTTATGGCATACATATAAACCGCTTCCCGAAGGTATTTCTTTCGAAGGAGATATCCACTGGACGGACGATGTTGAAATGTTTACCGATTTGACATATGCACAAAATAAAGACGGGGATGGTATGGTGCATGAGCTTGCTATTTTCGATGAAGTTTACCAAATGATTGACCGGGCTGAGCAATTTATCGTACTCGATTATTTCTTATTTGATCATTATGTTGATGAAGAAGTAGAGTTTCCTAAAATCGCACAGACAATGACTGAGAAACTGGTGGCAAAAAAGGAGAAAAATCCAGATATGCCGATTATCTTTATCACGGATCCTTTGAACACGGGATACGGTTCTTACGAAATGGAATGGTTCGCAATGATGGAAGACGTTGGGATTGAAGTCGTATACACAGATTTGGACCCGCTTCGCGATTCAACGCCAATCTATTCAGGGCTTTACAGGATGCTATTTCGTTGGATGGATTTTGAAAAAACAGGATGGATTGCAAATGCCATGTCAAGTAAGGCTCCGAAAATGACACTGGCTTCCTATATAACATTACTAAACGTTAAAGCGAATCACCGGAAGACTGTCGTAACGGATAAGGAAGCGCTTGTTTCATCGGGGAATCCGCATAACGCCAGTGGGTTTCATGGGAATATCGCATTGAAGGTAAAGGGGACTATCTTGAACGATATTTTAGAAGCGGAAGAAGCGATCCTTCGCTATACGAATGGAGGGACATTGCCGCGCGTCGAAGAGCCTGAGCCGGATGGTGGAGAATATGCCGTCCAGTACTTGACTGAGAAAAAAATACTAGATGCACTTCTTGCTGATATTGCGAAATCACAAAAAGGAGACAAAATTCGTCTTGGTATGTTTTTCATCTCAAAAAGGGACCTAGTCAATGCGCTCGTCGATGCGGCGAATCGTGGGGTGGATGTGAAAATGATTTTGGATCCGAATGAAAACTCCTTTGGTCATGAAAAATCTGGGTTGCCGAACAGGCCTGTTGTGCAGGAAATGGTGGAAGATTCGGATGGGAAGATTGATGTCCGTTGGTACAATACGGTAATTGGGCAGTATCATACGAAACTGGTTGTCGTCCAAACGAAAGATGAAACGTATATTTCGAACGGATCTGCCAATCTAACGGAACGCACGCTTGATGATTATAACTTGGAAGCAAATCTTCGGGTTATTGCAAAGAATGACAGTAAGTTAACTGGTGAGATAGACACCTATTTCGATAGACTATGGAACAATGAAGATGCGATGTACACGCTTGACGTGGAAGAGTACCAAGATGAATTCACATTCTTCCAACGTGGTATTTACAGTTTACAGAAGCTGTTTAAACTGACGAGTTATTGAGTTTTTATATGTATAAATCAAAAAGACTATCCTTTTATTCATAGGATAGTCTTCTTTTTGAGCTTTGAAAGTATAAGTTTCTCAACTGGAACAGTGTCTAGACTCCAGCGCTGTGTTATTCAAACTCGTCAAGTTGCTTATTCAGTTCTGCGAGATTATTTTCCATTGTCGCAAGACGAAGTTCGGCTTTTTTGACGTAACTATTATTGCCTGTCGACTCAAGCTTCTCGATATCACCTTGTAGATTAATATAGTCCATTTTGAGTTCAGCAATCGCTGATTCCACTTGACGTTTGTTCATAGAGTAAGGCACCTCGTTTTTACTCAGTGTAGCATATTAAACGTCTTTTTTCCTGCTCCGCCACTAGTATTACGCTTTGGGTATTCAAGATAATAGCGAATTGCTTCACAGACAGCGTCTTTTCCGTCGCCCATTCCGAGTGCAGCTTGGCGTGCAATCGCTTTTTTTCGCAGCGGATCGTGCAGCAATGGTTCCATGATGGCGTTCAACAGGCTGGACTGTTTCACTTTACGGCCGAGGCCAAGATGTATGAACCCGTGTTGGTCTTTTGGAAATGCGAGTCCCAGCTCGAAGTCGTTTTGTGCGAGGACGATGCAAGGGATGCCAAGTACCGCGACTTCATATGGCATGTAGCTAGATGCGCACAAAATAATATCTGCGGATGCATATATCTCTGCAGTATTGTACGGATGCTCTACGACAGCTGTGTTGCGTCTTCCAAGAGCCATCATCTGAAGTGCACTTGCATCGTGGGAATAGTGTTCACCGATGAGAACCGTCACTTTTAGTGGAATCTGAAGTTGCATAATGTGTCGCAATGCACGGTAAGTCAAGTTTCCCAAGTCCTCATCGCCGAATGTGATGACGAGATGGGGGAGAGGGCCGGATTGGCCTTTGCGAAGACCAATATGTTTATATGAAGCCATTTGTTCGTCGCCAATGAAGCTCTCCCATCCAAGCACATAATGGTCGGGAACACTATCATTTGTTTCGGCATACAGTGTCTGAAAAACCAGGTCCGCACTCTTACCGCCATCACCGAAATCATCGAAATGGATGATGGAGGGAACAAGCTCAGCAATCTTTTCAACTTCTTCTAGTATTGTTGAGCCGCTATCACGTAGGAGTAAGTCTGGTTTAATAGTTGAAAGTGCCTGTAACAAAAGGTTATGCGTTTCGGTAGGCACTGATTTAAATCCCTTAGGTACCGGAGGGGAATCCGCACCACAAAGGAAGATGATATCTGTTTCTTCAGCCAAAGTTTTTGCAATCATGGCTGCTCTGCGTGCGGGGTATGTCCCCTTTCCGTCCGAGCTGGAAATATGGATAGCTACGATTTTCTTTTGTTGTTCGTTTATTGGAATCACCCTTTCATGCAAATTGTTAAATTCATCCCTATTACCATATGTATTGGACGAATGAGTTATGTATATATCTAATAGATTGAAATGAATGATATGGTAAACTACGGTTTTTTTACTATAAATGTTGAGAAGAAGAATCCAGTTGAATCCGCTGCGGTGCTCAATATTCAGAAGTAGTTGTGGTTCGGAGTGTGGATTATAGACCGCTTGGCGCTTTGGGGATGCCTCTGGCCCTAAGCCTGGATTGGCGCTTCGCATCCAGTCTCACGGCTTCGGCGACCCCTTGTCGCGCCTGCGCTAGGGTGTACATTATTAAGTGAGAGCAGTAATTCGGAGTGTGGATTGTAGACCGCTTGGCGCTTTGGGGATGCCTCTGGCCCTGAGCCTGGATTAGCGCTTCGCATCCAGTCTCAGGGCTTCGGCGACCCCTTGTCGCGCTTGCGCTGGTGTGTACATTATTGACAGAGTTGTGAGTCGGATTGTAGATTTTACACCGCTTGGCGCTTTGGGGATGCCTCTGGCCATGAGCCTGGATTAGCGCTTCGCATCCAGTCTCAGGGCTTCGGCGACCCCTTGTCGCGCTTGCGCTAGGGTGTACATTATCAGGGGAGTTTTTATTTTGAGATGTATAGACTGAAATTATAATGTGATCGCTATTTGATACTAATTTTATTCAAGAAAGGTGCATTATGGATTGCAAGCCTAATCCCCATCAACGAAATTGACTCTCTAACAAGACCATCTAGCGAAGGCGCGACTTCGTGGTAGCCGGAGCGATAAGACTGAAAGCGGGCTTCTTTCCGGCTTAGCGCGGGAGGCATCCACAAAGCGTCGAAGCGGTGTTAACGGGACTTCTAATCCTGTCCATTGTATTGGGACTGATGTTAAATGGATTCGCTCGGTTTATGTACAGTATTCTATATTGCAACCTAAATAGTAGTGAATTAGATAGGTTGTAGGTTTAAACCCCGATAAAGAAATGTGCTTTGTAACATAGACCATCTAGCGAAGGTGCGACTTCGTGGTAGCCGGAGCGATAAGACTGAAAGCGGGCTCCTTTCCGGCTTATCGCGGGAGGCATCCACAAAGCGCTGAAGCGGTATTAGCAGAATTTCTGATTCACTCTTATCTCTTAGGACTTTTCCAGTTCTCTCCTGCATTCATTTGTTCAACTTAGACAGATATGGAAAATTACCTACTTGGTTTAGGAGCGATTTTCTCTCTAAAGAATCCGGTTTCATTCACCCGACATGCATCCCTTCACGTTCTACCGTATAATTGAACTATGAAGAAAGGGGAAATACTTATGTCTAAATCACTTGTACTAGCTGAAAAGCCGTCCGTGGCTCGCGATATTGCACGAGTGCTTGGTTGCAATAAAAAAGGGAACGGATTTCTTGAAGGCACAAATTATATAGTCACATGGGCACTTGGCCATCTTGTGACACACGCAGATCCAGAAGGCTATGGCAATGAATTCAAAGAGTGGAAGCTAGAGCACTTACCGATTATTCCTCAGCCATTCAAACTAGTACCGATTCGCCAAACGATGAAACAATTCGATACGGTTAAAGCACAGCTGAATCGCAACGATGTGAAGGATATCATTATCGCGACAGATGCTGGGCGTGAAGGGGAGCTTGTGGCACGCTGGATTTTGGAACAGGCAAAAGTCCGCAAGCCTGTCAAACGGTTATGGATATCATCGGTCACCGATAAAGCCATCAAGGACGGTTTCAATAACTTGAAAGACGGACGTGCCTATGAAAATCTATATCAGGCGGCAGTAGCTCGTGCAGAAGCGGATTGGGTTGTCGGTATTAACGCGACGCGTGCGCTGACGGTGAAATACAATGCTCAATTGTCAACGGGACGCGTTCAAACACCGACACTTGCTATGATTGCAGAACGGGAAAATCAGATTCGAGACTTCAAGCCGAAATCCTACTATGGCATGCAGGCATTGACGGAAACCTCGAAATTTACTTGGAGCGATTCAGCAGGCCAAACACAGTCGTTTGATAAAGAAACAGTCGAAAAGTTGCTTGGTAAAATCGATGGAGTGAATGCAGGAAAAGTAACGGACGTGAAAACGGCACCGAAGTCACAGCCGGCACCTCATCTTTTCGATTTGACAGAGTTGCAAAAAGAAGCGCACCGCCGCTGGTCGTGGTCAGCGAAAGAGACGCTATCGACGCTACAGAATCTATATGAACGCCATAAAGCCGTGACATATCCGCGTACCGATTCGAAGCATTTAACATCGGATATGGAAAGTACATTGAAAGAGCGCATTAAAGCTGTGGATATCGGACCATACCGTAAGGCGACTAACACATTGCTGCGTGCAGGAACTGTAAAACCGCAGAAGGGTGTCATCGATGACAAACGGGTTTCAGATCATCATGCTATTATTCCGACAGAGGAAACTCCGATTCTTCAAAACTTGTCTGATAAAGAGCAGCGTTTATATGACTTAATCGTCAAGCGTTTTCTGGCTGTTTTCTTCGGTCCGTTTCGTTATAACCAAGTGACGGCGGAACTCGCAGTTGGTGGAGAAATGTTTAAAGCAAAAGGCCGTACGGTTACGGATGAAGGATGGAAAAAAGTTTATTCGACAGAGGAAGAAGAGGTAGATACAGATACGCTTCCTCCATTTTCAAAAGGCGAGGAAGTGAAAATCCAGGCAATCGTTATGACGAATGGTCAAACGAAACCGCCTGCGAGATTCAATGAAGGAACTTTGCTCGCAGCAATGGAGAATCCTTCACAGTTCATGCAAGGTGAATCTAAAGAACTCATTAAAACAATCGGCGAAACAGGCGGACTCGGCACGGTTGCAACACGGGCTGATGTCATCGAGCGGCTTTTCAACTCATTCGTGATGGAGAAAAAGGGCAATGATATTTATACGACGTCCAAAGGGCGCCAACTACTTGAACTCGTTCCGGAAGATTTAAAGTCACCCGCATTGACGGCGGAATGGGAACAGGGACTGACGAAAATCGCCAATGGTCAGATGAAAAAAGAAGAGTTCATGAAAGATATGATTGGTTTTTCAAAACAGACCGTCACTGAAATTAAAACAGATGATAAAAAATACAAGCATGACAATGTTACAGGCAAAGCTTGTCCTGAATGTGGAAAGCTATTGTTAGAAGTTAACGGTAAGCGCGGTAAGATGCTTGTCTGTCAAGACCGTGAGTGTGGACACAGGAAGAACGTCTCCATGCTGACGAATGCCAGATGTCCAGTTTGTAAAAAGAAATTGGAGATGCGCGGAGAGGGAGATGGACGGATTTTTGTCTGTAAATGTGGGCACCGTGAGAAGTTATCGGCATTTGAAAAACGCAGGGCAAGTTCGGGCGGCAAAAAAGCGGACAAACGTGATGTCCAGAAATACATGAAGAAACAGGGCGCGCCAGAAGAGTTGGAGAATACTGCAATGGCGGATGCGCTAAAGAAACTATTCGATAAGTAATACTAGCTTAGCGCTTTGGTTGGGTTTATCAATCTGTAATAGTCGGGTATAATATTGTTACTAGAATTTTGAGAATAACACTGAATTGGAGGTGAAGTTATATGAATGCCGTTATGACTCAAGTGACAGCGAGTGATCCTATCCAGCGATATGATACATTGAGGCGCAGAAATGCAGAGAATGCTTACAGTCGCAATGTACAATATAATGGTCAGAACCAGAAGACAGTTGAAAATCTGGAAGTTTTATTGACTGAGAAGAAAGACTCAGGAATCGTTCACACAGAGCGTCAAGAATTTCAACGACTTAACGGAGGGCAAATGAAGCAAATCACATTGCCGATTGGAAAAACCCTTGAAGAAACGATTGACGTTTGGAGAAGTGTGCGGGCTGAAGCGATTTCAGAACCTGAACCGACGACGGCCGATTACCAGCTAGCAGCAACAGCATCGGCAAAAATCATGCGGACAGAAGCTCAAATAATGCTACACAATCGAGCACAATCTGAAATCGAGTCTGCAACTGTACGTGAAGAAGCTGAGTCAGTAAAAATGGCATCCATGGAACTTCCCTCTGCTCTCGATCGTGAAGTACTTATCATGCAGAAACGTTATGAACAGGCGATTTCAACTTACTCTTTCCAAGTTCAAATGAAACTGAAAGGATTCGAAAATGATCAACCTAGTTTCTATAAAATTGCATGAGGAATAAGTAGGGTCGCCTGACAATGGCGGCCTTTTCGTTTTTTGAAAGGACAGATGAGTGGATGGCTAAACAGAATAAAAAAGTGAAAACGAATGCAGTACGCATTTTGGATGGGGAAAATGTATCCTACGAATTGATGGAGTATGAAGTGAACGATGGATTGGTGGACGGTATTTCCGTTGCGGAAAAAACGAAGCAATCCGTCGAGACAGTTTATAAAACGCTGGTTACAATTGTAGGACCTCGGGAACTATTGGTCTTTTTGGTGCCCGTAGCTGCAGAATTGGATTTGAAAAAAGCTGCAAGGGCGTCAGGTGTGAAAAAGCTCGAGATGCTTCCTTTGAAAGACTTGACGAAGGAAACGGGCTATGTACGTGGAGGTTGTTCGGCAGTTGGGATGAAGAAAAAGTACCCGACGTTCATCGATAAGTCGGCAGAAAGTCTAGAATGGATGATTGTCAGTGCAGGCAAACCCGGCTTGCAGGTGAAGCTGATTCCGGCAGAGCTGTCTCGTGTGACAGATGCATCTTTTCACGACATTGTGAAGGATTAATAATTTCAAGGACATGAGGCGTGCTATAATGAATAGACAAAGAGGACGGCATTCACGCAAGGTGTGAATGTCTTTTAGTATGGGAAGAAGGACTTATATGAGAAAGATATTAATATGGAGATGGGCATTCTTTTTTATAGGAATGATGATCATGTCACTGGGTATTTCAATGACGATTAAAGGTCAAAAACTTGGAATTGCTCCGTGGGATGTATTGCATGTTGGATTGTACAAAAACTTCGGTTTGACGATTGGCACATGGGGAATTATTACGGGATTCATTATTATCATTGCAACTGCCGCTGTTTTGAAAGAATGGCCGAAGATTGGTACATGGTTGAATATGATTTCAATTGGTCTATTTATCGATTTATTCAATTGGCTGCTGCCGGATATCACTTCGTTGGGTGCGCAAATACTTATGTTCTCAGCGGGTGTAATTGTTATGGGATATGGCATTGGGATTTATATTTCACCAAATATCGGCGCGGGCCCGCGGGATAGTCTTATGCTCGTCTTTGTTCAGAAAACAGGGGCAAGCGTGAAGAAAATCCGGACGACACTCGAAGTCGTTGTAGCACTCGTCGGATGGCTATTTGGTGGTCCGGTTGGAATTGGGACGGTACTAATCGCGCTATTTTTAGGACAGGTCGCCCATTATACTCTGCCGCAAAGCCGGAAGTATTTGATGAGAATTATAGGTAAGAGTGAAGAGGAAATAACATTCTGAAAAAACATTTAAGCATGTGCTGCCAAGCCGTGCTTTTTTTTATTGTCTGTGCATAGGTTAATCGTATGTACAGAAAGGATGATACGCATGAATGGAACGATAACCCAATATATGGGGACAGCCTATACAGGTGCGGGAATCACTCACAAATACGACAATCTGATTACAGCTGCCTCACAAACGTTATTTCTAAAATGTCCTCCGACAAACGCAATTTCAACTGTGTTGAATGAAGTGGCGGCATATTACGTTAAACAAGGCTATAATGTAGAACGGTTCATGGATCCTGTACAACCTGACAAAACAGATGCAATCTATATAAAAGGACCAGATGTGCTGATTCTTCAAGCTTCTCATCCGGTTGCACTCGAGCCGACGGATATTGGCGGTAAACACAAAGTGATCAGTTTTTACGATGTGTATGATGAAGTGAAATTACGCGAACAGAATGGTTCGATTGTGAAATTATTGAAAGAATCGGGTATTGCTCTAAAAAAAGCGTTGCAGTCACTTGAGGATGCAAAAGGAATTCATGACGATTGGGAAGCAGTGAATATCAAACGAATGATGTGGGATGTCCATGTGCATCAAATAGAAGCGCTGAAAGAAGAACTGTTTGGGAAGATAAAGCTAAATAAGGAAACCGCTATTTCCCACAGACTAATCGGATCGCTGACATCTGGAGGGGCAAAGGATTTCATTACCTCCATTACGAAACGAACAGAAAGACGTATTCTTATAAAAGGACTGCCGGGAACAGGAAAATCGACGCTCATGAAAAGTCTAGGGGCTGAAGCGGAAAAACGCGGATTTGACGTCCAATATGGCTGGTGTGGACTAGATCCATCAGGAGTCGATCTCGTATTATTTCCTGAGCTATCGGTTTGTCTGATTGATGCAACCATGCCGCATGTTTACGAGTTGGAGCGCCCGGGTGACGAAATACTTGACCTTGTGCGTATGTGTGAAGAAGATGCAGGGGCAGAAGAGGAGATTGGTATAATTCGTGAAGTCTATGCAGAAAAAATGCTTGATGCGACTGGCTATATGCAGTCCTATGCACAAGCTGAGAACAGCATGAAAGTCATAATGGATTCTGCTATTATCACCCCTGTATTCGAGAAAAAAACAAAAACACTTCTGGATTTGATTTAATTTCATTCAGAAAATCATTTTTTACTGAAAGTGAAGTTTCAGCTATAGAAGTCTCTCACTTAAGTTATGCCTTCAGGGAGTGGAAAGGCGACGCCAACCCAAGTGCATCCTAGATCAATCACAGCGAGGCGTGATTGATCTAGGATGCACATTCTGCGACAGGGCCAGTCGTATGGTAAAATGAAGGTATCATTTGTTTGAAAGGAAGATTACTTTGTCAAAAGTACTCCATACATTTTTAGAGGAAAATTTAAAAGAGCTTCGTGATCAAGGACTTTACAATGAAATTGATCCTATTGAAGGACCAAACGGCCCCATTATTAAGATTAAAGGTAAAGACCTTATTAACTTATCCTCTAATAACTATTTAGGACTTGCAACAGACGAAGATTTGAAAAAGCTAGCAATTGCCGCGACTGAAAAATACGGTGTAGGTGCAGGAGCGGTCCGTACCATTAACGGGACGCTTGATATTCACGTTGAGCTAGAAAAAAAGCTTGCTGAATTCAAAGGAACGGAAGCGGCGATTTCTTACCAATCAGGCTTCAACTGTAATATGGCGGCAATTTCCGCTGTTATGACTAAAAAAGATGCAATTCTTTCGGATGAATTAAATCATGCATCCATCATTGACGGCTGTCGCCTTTCTGGTGCGAAAGTTATCCGCGTCAAACACCAAGACATGGACGACCTCCGTGCCAAAGCGAAAGAAGCGACGGAGTCCGGTCTCTATGAAAAAGTAATGTATATTACAGATGGCGTATTCTCAATGGACGGCAATATTGCCAACCTTCCTGGAGCCGTCGAAGTCGCGAAGGAATTCGATTTGATCACGTATGTTGACGATGCGCACGGTTCAGGCGTCACCGGTAAAGGTAAAGGAACCGTCAAACATTTCGGTCTTGAAAAAGAGATCGACCTTCAAATGGGTACTCTGTCAAAAGCAATCGGCGTCGTTGGCGGCTACGTTGCAGGTACGCAGGAATTAATTGATTGGTTGAAAGTCCGTTCACGTCCATTCCTATTCTCCACGTCACTGCCTGCAGGAGATATCGCAGCAATCATGGGCGCGTTGGACAAGATATCAGAATCGACAGAGCTACATGATAAACTTTGGGAAAATGGGAATTATTTAAAAGCAGGACTTAAGAAATTAGGTTTCAATATTGGTGTATCCGAAACACCAATCACACCATGTATCATCGGTGAAGAAAAGCTGACACAGCAATTTTCAAAACGCCTAGCTGAAGAAGGCGTCTACGCCAAGTCAATCGTCTTCCCGACGGTCGCTAAAGGAAAAGGCCGCGTCCGCAACATGCCGACCGCTGCACATACAAAAGAAATGCTCGACGAAGCACTTGCGATTTATGAAAAAGTCGGTAAAGAACTCAATGTAATTTCATAATAAAGATTGAATCCCAGGTGGCGCACATGAGCTATCTGGGGTTCTTTGGTAAGAGGTTTGATGGGCAGATAACTATGGAAATGATCTAGGTAAAGGAGCGAAGCGCATGATATTCGAAGAAGTGATGCAGCAACTAAAAGAATTCGGCAACGAACAGACGAAGAATACGTTCTTAAATCACGGTGCAACTGAACCATTATTTGGGGTGCGTGTGGGGGATTTGAAAAAGGTTTTGAAGCATATTAAAAAAGATCATGAACTGGTACTTCGTCTTTACGACACAGGTAATTCCGATGCAATGTACCTTGCAGCGCTTGCGGTGGATCCGAAATTGATGACTGAAGATGATCTCGGGCGGTGGAGTGCTGCGGCAACTTGGTATCTAATCGCAGAAAGTGCAGTCGGTTGGGTAACAGCGGAAAGTCCAAATGCGTTAAAACTTGCACGTGAATGGATGAAATCTGACCGTGAAATGACAGCGGTCGCGGGTTGGAGCACGTATTCAAACTACGTAACGTATGCAGGGGCGGAAGAACTGGACTTGGATGAAATAAATTCACTCTTGCTGGAAATCCGTGATTCAATACACGACGCACCAAATCGAGTACGTTACAATATGAATCAATTTATCATCTGTGTTGGGGCCTATGTACCTGAACTTCGTGATGCAGCAAACAATGTTGCAGAAATTGTCGGGAAAGTACATGTCGACGTTGGAAATACGGCATGTAAGGTCCCGCTTGCAACAGAATATATTAACAAAATACTTGAGCGCGGTGAACCGAAGAAAAAGAAAACAGTCCGCTGTTAATAGGAGGCCACTGAAAAAGTTCTTTATAATAATAAGTACTAGTTGATTGTAGTGAAGAGCGGCGACTCCAGCGGGAACAGCTAGGAAGAGAAAGAAGTTCACTCTTCCATAGCTGAAGACCCCACAGGAAAAGCCGTCACGCAGTACGGCTTTTGCGACCAAAAGCGTTAGCGTTGGCAGCACGGGGCAAGAATGCCTTAATTTCTGCAAAGAACGCAGAAATGCGGTAAATCGAACCCTTTGCTGTTCGATTGGCTGAAGCCGTGCCCGCGGAAAGCGTCCGCTCGGAACGGAAATCAACGGGATTGAAGGAAATCGGACTTATTCAGTGCCCTCGTTAATAAAAGAGTAACCTTGCTATTTCAAGCACATACTTATACAAACGAAAAGCCCTCCAATATTGAGGGCTTTTTTGAGTGCGCCCAGCATGGGCGTAGTCTATAGGGTGCAAGTCCCGAACTGTGAAGGCAGAAGTAACAGTTAGCTTAACGCAAGGGTGTCCATG
>NZ_JBXCJD010000010.1:0-83413 GCF_056786515.1 Sporosarcina sp. Y838
AGAGGTCACACCCGTTCCCATACCGAACACGGAAGTTAAGCTCTTCAGCGCCGATGGTAGTTGGGGGTTTCCCCCTGTGAGAGTAGGACGTCGCCAGGCCCAAGGTCGTTGCCAATAGGTAATGGCTTTTTTCTTTGGTTATTTTTAGCTTCTTGCCTTATTGTTGGCTACTGTAAAACGTATGTTTTTAAATCCTGAGAATGAATCTAATTTTAAAAGACGACATTTCGTTCAATTTCGAATGAAATGTCGTCTTTTTCAATATCTAACTCTAGATAATTTTTCCGTTCTGTACAATTTCAACCGTTATTTAAATAAGTAAATCCAATAAGCTAACGTCTTTAAGGCATGGCTTACGGAATTTTGAGGAATGGTTTGGTGTGTTTACTATCGAGAGAGTTGTTGATTCGGAGTGTGGATTGAAGATCGCTTGGCGCTCTGGGGTTGCCTCTGGCCCTAAGCCTGGATTAGCGCTTCGCATCCAGTCTTACGGCTTCGGCTACCCCGTTGCCGCGCCTTCGCTGGGGTGTTCATAATTGAGAGAGTTGTGATTTTCAGATGTATGGACTGAGATTATAATGTGATTCCTATTTGATACAAATTTTATTCAAGAAAGATGCATTACAGATTGCAGGTCTAATCCCTGATAACGAAATGTGCTTTCTTACACGGACTATCCAGCGCAGGAGCGTCTTCTTTCTGGCTTATCGCGGGAGGCATCCATAAAGTGTCGAAGCAATATTGGTAGGATTTTCAGTTCGTTCCATATAATAGGGAATTATTTAATCGCATTATCGCTCGGTTTATATACACTTTTTCCGGAAATTTCAGCCGATATGCTACACCTCTATTTAAACTCTATCGGAATATCATCGGCACTTGTAATTCAATCACTCGAAGATATATGGACCTATTCTTAATGTCTTGAAATCGGAGTCTATCAACGATAGGATGAAGTTACGCAAAAGAAAGGGATGGTTATTTTGCAAATGGTGCTCATTATCTTTGCCATCAATATCGTGTACGTAACATTTTTCACGGTACGCATGATTATGACTTTAAAAGGGTATAGGTATATCGCTGCGGTAGTGAGTATGGTGGAAGTTGTCGTTTATGTTATCGGTCTTGGTTTGGTACTGGATAATTTAGATGAAATTCAGAATTTAATTGCATATGCAATCGGTTATGGTTGTGGTGTAATTATAGGTACGAAAATTGAAGAGAAAATGGCGCTGGGTTATATTACGGTGAACGTAATCACCTCAAAGGAAAATTTGAAATTACCGAGTATATTAAGAGAAAAAGGATACGGAGTTACAGATTGGTCAGCAAATGGCCTAGATGGTGATCGAACATCCATGCAGATTCTAACTCCGCGTAAATATGAATTGAAGCTATACGTTACAATAAAAGAAATAGACCCAAAAGCTTTTATTATTGCCTATGAAGCGAAAACCATACATGGCGGGTTCTGGGTGAAGAGCGTAAGGAAAGGAAAGTTATTTAAGTGAGTAAAAATAAGACGATGTGGTATGAAGTTAAAACGGATGAGACGATTGAAGAGTGCTTGAAGAGAATGACGGATGACGGGTATACAGTTGCTGCTCGAAAGGAAGAGCCGCTGTTTGAAGAGGTAAATGGTGAATTTATACCTATCAGGCAGGTTATCAAATTCAAAGGGATACGAACAGAAGAATAAAGCAGCTTAAAGACGAACGATTTAAAAGTATAATATATTATTGTTCGTCTTTTATCGTTGACGAATGCGCTAGAACTTGCTAAAATACAAGTAGTAAATACGAATCCCCATATATGCTGTGGAATTGGCCACAGTGTTTCTACCAGGACACCGTAATGTCCGGACTATGCGGGAAAGCGACTTTCAAGAATGTTAGCGAAAGGTGTGTGGGTACCAATGGGTACATTCATCTTAACGCATATTTCAACGTCCTCGAATGGCCGGCTTTTCATGCATTTGAAAAGCAGTCTATTCGAGGTTTTTTAATTACTTGAGAAATTGGGGAAACTCGTATTGTTGGCAACATCAAACATGGATTATTTGTGATTGAACCTCGACACATTTGTATTTGGAATTTAACAGTTATCTAAAAAAATAGTGGATTGGACTATATGGTCGTATCATATGCCGATCCTGATTTGTAACAAAGAACTTCACTTCGTGCGCTTATCTCGCGCCTGCTACATCAAAGACGGCGCATTGCGCTTTTCCAATAAAGGAGCGGATTAAATTTGGAACCGAAAATCGGTGTTATTATGGGAAGTAAAAGTGATTGGGAAACGATGAAGCATACGTGTGATATTTTGGACGAACTTGAAGTCCCGTATGAGAAGAAAGTTGTCTCCGCGCATCGTACTCCTGATTTCATGTTTGAATATGCTGAACAAGCGCAAGATAAAGGTCTGGAAGTTATTATCGCAGGAGCAGGCGGCGCGGCACATTTGCCGGGGATGGTTGCAGCAAAAACATTACTACCTGTTATCGGTATTCCTGTTCAATCAAAAGCGCTAAATGGGATGGATTCTCTGCTATCGATTGTCCAGATGCCAGGCGGTGTTCCGGTTGCTACTATGGCGATTGGGAAAGCGGGTGCTGTAAATGCAGGTTTGCTTGCGGCGCAGATGCTCGGAGTGCATGATTCAGCTTTAATGAAACGTATTGAAGAACGCCGCGACAACATGCGTGACGCGGCATTAGAAAGCAGTGGTGACTTACTTTGAAAACAATTTTACCTGGACAAACGATAGGGATTATTGGCGGTGGTCAGCTTGGCAGAATGATGGGACTTGCAGCAAAAGAAGCGGGTTTCAAGATTGCTGTGTTGGATCCAGTTATGGATTCACCCTGTGGACAGATTGCTGATATCCGTATCGTTGCGCCTTACAATGATGAAGCGGCGCTTCAAGAACTTGGTGAAGTGAGCGATGTCATCACATATGAATTCGAAAATATTGATTACGAAGGACTCAAACGACTTTCTGAAATTGCACATGTACCTCAGGGAGCTGAACTTGTCCGGATTACGCAGAACCGAATAATCGAAAAATCTGAAATCACTGCATCAGGTGTACCTGTTGCGAAATATGTTACGGCACAGACATTCGAAGAACTAACGATGAAAATTGGTGACATTGGCTTCCCATGTATCGTCAAAACAGCATTCGGCGGTTATGACGGTAAAGGCCAAGTGAAAATTGATAAAGAACAAGATCTTCACTTGGCTGAGTCACTCTTTACGCATTCGGCATGTATTGCGGAAGCATTTGTCCCGTTCACAAAAGAAATATCCGCTATCATTCAGCGCAATGCAGAAGGACAGTCCTATTGTCTTCCAATTGCTGAAAATATTCATAAACACCATATATTGCATGAATCAATCGTGCCAGCTAGAGTTCTCGAAAGCGTTTTGGTACGAGCTGAAGAAGCAGCAACAAGAATTGCAGATCATCTCAACTTAGTCGGAACACTAGCCGTCGAAATGTTCGTTTTAGAAAACGGCGAAATTGTTATAAATGAATTGGCACCACGTCCACATAACTCGGGACATTATTCCATTGAGGCATGTAATATTTCTCAGTTTCATCAGCACGTCAGAGCTGTTTGTGGGTGGCCTCTACGCAAACCAATTTTGTGGGCACCTTCAATTATGGTGAATGTACTTGGTGAACATGTCGCGCCACTAACAAAAGTGGTTAAAGAGCATCCTGATTGGTCCATCCATTTATACGGTAAGGCAGAGGCAAAGGAAAAGCGTAAAATGGGGCATGTTACTATCATGACCAACAGCATTGAAAAAACGCTGGAAGAGATTGAAGCTACAAGCATCTGGTCATAATTCGAGGATGGTATTGATGATATATCCATCCGGTTACGAGAGTGGTCTAGTCAAAACAGATGCAACTTGCTGGAGCCATAGATTTTGAAAGAAGTCCATTTCCAGGAACAAATTAAACTAATTTTATTTGGGAGGAAAAAAACATGACTAAAGTAAACGTATACGTAACACTTCGTGAAAGTGTTGTTGATCCACAGGGAATCACAACGAAAGATGCACTTCAAACATTAGGCTTTAAAGAAGTCGAAAGCGTACGTATTGGCAGATTAATCGAGCTAGAAGTAGACGGGTCAGCTACAGATATCGATGCACGTGTCAAAGAAATGTGCGAAAAGCTTTTAGTCAACGAGGTCATTGAAGATTACCGGTACGAAATTGGGGAGGTCGCGGTCAAATGAAGTTCGCTATTCTTGTTTTCCCAGGATCGGGCTGTGACATCGACATGCACCACGCGGTAAATAATGTTTTAGGCTATAAAGTAGAGTATGTCTGGCATACAGAAGCGATTCTTGATGGATTTGACGCAGTACTCATTCCGAGCGGAGCATCATATGGAGATTATCTGCGACCGGGTGCATTAGCACAAAGTTCACCTGCAATTGCTAGTTTGAAGGCATTTGCTGCAACAGGGAAACCAGTGCTTGGCGTGGGTAACGGATTCCAAATTCTTGCCGAGGCAGGCCTTTTACCAGGAGCTTTCTTGCGCAATAAAGGATTGAAGTTCAGATCAGGTAAAACGAAATTGACTGTCGGAAATGTAGATTCTATATTTACAGCAGGCTATGAAAAAGGGCAAGAAATTACAATTCCATTTGCTCATGAATATGGCAACTACTATGTTGACGAAAAGACAGTAGAAGATTTAAAAAATAATAACCAAATCGTATTTACATATGCGGACGGCAATGCAGATGGTAGCACAGCAGATATCGCAGGCGTGTTGAACGAAACGGGCAATGTACTCGGCATGATGCCACTTCCTGAACGTGCAGTAGAGGAAATCATCGGAGGAACAGACGGATTGCTTCTATTTAATTCAATCTTGAAAAGGTGGAGTGAAAATAATGTCAGCCAAGCATGAACCGAACGCACAACAAATTAAAGATGAAAAATTATATTTGCAAATGGGAATGTCTGACGCAGAATTTGAACGTGCAGAAGAGATGTTAGGACGCCTTCCAAACTATACGGAAACAGGCCTGTTCTCGGCACTATGGTCTGAACATTGTTCATATAAAAGCTCAAAACCGGTACTTCGTAAATTCCCAACTGAAGGTGCGCGTGTTCTTCAAGGGCCAGGCGAGGGTGCTGGAATTGTTGATATCGGTGATAACCAGGCAGTTGTGTTCAAAATGGAATCACATAACTCTCCATCTGCCATCGAACCATTTATCGGCGCGGCAACAGGTGCCGGTGGGGTTCTACGTGATGTATTCTCAATGGGGGCACGCCCAGTAGCACTCGTCAACTCCCTACGTATTGGGGAATTATCGAATGCACGTGATCGGTATTTATTCGAAGAAGCTGTGGCAGGTATGGCAAGTTACGGTAATGCAATTGGAATTCCTACAATTGCTGGTGAAGTACAGTTTGACAATTGTTATTCAAAACGTCCTTTAGTTAATGCAATGGCTGTTGGCCTATTGAACCATGAAGATATTCAAAAAGGTGTCGCTGCAGGCGTTGGCAATACAGTTATGTATGTAGGTGCAACAACGGGGCGCGATGGTATACATGGTGCAACGATGTCTTCAGTGGAAGTAGCTGTTGAAGAAGAAGAAGCGGAACTACCGGTTATGCAGGCGGGAAATCCTTTCCTAGAGAAACTTCTAATGGAAGCATGCTTGGAGCTTGTGAAATCGGATGCACTTATTGGTATTCAAGATATGGGTGCTGCCGGGCTAACATCTTCTGCTGCTGAAATGGCATCTAAAGCAGGATATGGCGTGGAACTGAACTTAGATTTAGTACCGCAGCGTGAAGAGGGAATGACAGCATACGAAATGATGCTCTCGGAATCACAGGAGCGGATGCTTGTTGTTGTGAAAAAAGGCCGTGAACAAGAAGTGACCGACCTATGTGCGAAATATGAGATTGAAGCAGTTTCGATAGGTGAAGTAACAGACGATAAAATGCTACGTCTTTTTCATAAAGGTGAAGTGGTTGCGGAAATTTTAGCGGATACTTTAGCAGAAGATGCACCTGTTTACCATAAGAAATCTGAGGAACCAGCTTACTTTAGAGAATTTCAAGCTATGGAAATGACAGAGCCTGTAGTGAATAATGTGCATGAAACGTTAAAGGATTTGCTACAACGTCCGACGATTGCATCGAAAGAATGGGTTTATAACCAATTTGATACGCAAGCACGTTCAAATACAATCGTTGCACCAGGTTCTTCCGCAGGTGTCATTCGTGTTAGTGGAACGAATAAAGGACTCGCAATGACGTCTGATTGTAACTCTCGTTTTGTGTACCTAGATCCGGAAACGGGTGGTAAAATTGCAGTCGCGGAAGCAGCACGTAACATTATTTGTTCAGGTGCAGAGCCGATTGCAATAACAGATTGCTTAAACTTTGGTAGTGCAGACAAGCCAGAAGTATTTTGGCAACTTGAGAAATCTGCAGAAGGAATCTCAGAAGCATGTCGTAAGCTGAATGCACCTGTAATTAGTGGGAACGTTTCCTTATCAAATGAAGTGAACGGCGTTCCAATCTATCCAACACCTACGATTGGTATGGTTGGTATTATTCACGATTTAACACATGTAACAACTACTGAATTCAAACGCGCAGGCGATGTTATCTATGTTATCGGCGAAGCAGCACTTGATTTTGGTGGCAGTGAATTGCAACAAATGACGGAAGGTAAGATTTTCGGACAAGTACCGTCAATTGAACTAGATGTTGAAGCGGCACGCCAGAAAGAACTTCTTACAGCAATCCAAGCAGGGCTTGTACAATCTGCAACGGATTTGTCAGAAGGCGGTTTCGCGGTAGCGCTTTGTGAGAAAGCTTTTGGAGCAGAAGGCCTTGGAGCTGGCGTTACAGTTTCAGGATCGGCAGTAACGGCTTTATTCAGTGAAACACAATCACGTTTCTTGGTTTCGGTTAAAGAAGAAAATGCAGTAGCTTTTGAAGAAGTTGTAAAAAATGCGATTAAAATTGGTGCAGTAACGGATAACAACCGCATCATTATCAATGGTAGCGATGGAAGTACGTTAATCGATGGTATGGTTGATGAATTACGATCCGCTTGGAGAGGGGCTATTCAATGCTTGCTGAACTCAGAGGCTTAAATGAAGAGTGCGGCGTGTTTGGTATATGGGGCCATGAAGAAGCGGCGCAGATGAGTTATTATGGTCTGCACGCACTGCAACACCGAGGGCAAGAAGGAGCCGGAATTGTAACAAAGGAAGGCAAAAAGCTTCGAGTCTTAAAAGGCGAAGGTCTTGTCAATGAAGTTTTTGCTGGCGATAAAATAAATGATTTAAAAGGGAATTCTGCGATTGCACAAGTCCGTTATTCATCGGAAGATGGCCGCGGAGCTGAGAACGTCCAGCCACTAGTTTTCCGTTCAACGACGGGAAGTCTTTCTATCGCACATAACGGTAATATTGTAAATGCGGTCGAACTGCGTGAACATCTTGAGCGCCAAGGTAGCATTTTCCAAACAAATTCAGATACAGAAGTACTGGCTCATTTAATCAAGAAAAGCGCTGGAGCTTTAACCCAGCGCGACCGTGTGAAAAAGGCGCTGTCTATGTTAAAAGGTGCATTTGCATTTGTCATTTTAACAGATGACGGGTTAATGATTGCACAGGATCCAAATGGGCTCCGTCCACTTTCTCTTGGGAAAGTGGGGGATGCATGGGTTGTTGCATCAGAAACATGTGCGTTCGATATTATTGGTGCGGAATGGATTCGCTCCGTAGAGCCGGGAGAACTAATCATGATTAATGATAGTGGTCTTCAGTCTGAACGTTTTGCACCAGCTGCAGATTCTGCCATGTGCTCGATGGAATATGTTTATTTTGCACGTCCTGATTCGGATATTGACGGTATAAATATTCACTCGGCACGAAAACGTTGTGGTAAGCGACTTGCACGTGAAGTACATATCGAAGCGGACGTCGTCACAGGTGTCCCCGATTCAAGTATTTCAGCGGCTATTGGATTTTCTGAAGAAAGTGGAATTCCCTATGAACTTGGACTCATTAAAAACCGGTATGTAGGACGGACGTTCATCCAGCCATCACAGGAGTTACGTGAAAAGGGCGTGAAGATGAAACTTTCTCCAGTTCGTCAAGTTGTGAACGGTAAAAGGGTTGTTATGGTGGATGATTCAATTGTTCGCGGTACAACGTCGAAAAGGATTGTCAATTTGTTGAAAGAAGCGGGTGCGACGGAAGTTCACGTTGTGATTGCATCACCACCGCTTGTCAGCCCGTGTTTTTATGGCGTTGATATAAGTACAGATTCAGAATTGATTGCGACGAATAGGTCAATTGATGAAATCCGTGAAATCATCGGTGCAGATTCACTGACGTTTCTATCTCCTGAAGGAATGCTTGAAGCAATTGGCCGGCCGGATAATACAAAAAACTGCGGACAATGCCTTGCTTGTTTCACTGGAGAGTATCCGACTGAAATCTATTCAGATACTGTAATGCCACACGAAAAAGAAAATGTTAGATAGGAGTGAATTTCACATGTCAAAAGCGTATGAAAATGCAGGGGTAAATATCGAGGCTGGCTACGAGTCAGTTGAACGGATGAAATCGCATGTTGCTCGTACTGCTCGTAAGGGTGTAACGGGAACTTTCGGCGGTTTTGGTGGCATGTTCGATCTTTCTGCACTCGAATATAAAGAGCCAGTTCTTATTTCTGGTACTGATGGTGTTGGAACAAAGTTGAAACTAGCGTTCATGGCTGATAAGCATGACACGATTGGTATTGACTGTGTCGCTATGTGTGTAAATGATATCGTGGCGCAAGGTGCGGAACCTCTATACTTCCTTGACTATATTGCGCTTGGAAAAGCTGTACCCGAAAAAGTTGAAGCAATTGTTAAAGGAATCGCAGATGGCTGTGTGCAATCAGGAGCGGCTTTGATAGGCGGAGAAACGGCAGAAATGCCAGGTCTATATGAAATCGACGAGTATGATCTAGCTGGTTTTGCTGTTGGTGCTTGTGAAAAGAGTAAAGTGGTTACTGGGGAAAAAGTTGTAGCTGGCGACGTTCTTGTCGGAATTGCTTCAAGCGGTATTCATTCGAACGGCTATTCACTTGTCCGTAAAATCGTAATTGAAGATCAAGGCTATGAAATTGATGGTCTTATTGCTGGATATGAAGAGCTTGGAACAGTTGGCAACGCACTTCTTGAACCAACGAAAATTTACGCAAAGCCCGTTCTTCAAATGCATAATGAACTTGATGTTCACTCAATGGGTCATATTACAGGCGGTGGCTTCTATGAAAACCTACCGCGTATGCTAGTTGAAGGATTCGGAGCAGAAATCGACTTAGGTTCATGGCCAGTACTTCCCGTTTTCAACATGCTAAAAGAAAAAGGCGAACTACAAGATAAAGATCTATACAGCGTATTCAATATGGGTATCGGATTTGTGATTGCGCTTCCTGAAGAACAAGCGAATGCTGCCCTGAAAATTGCAGCCGAGCACGGGGAAGAAGCGTTCATTATCGGACGTGTTATTGAAGGTGAAGGCGTCACGTTTATAGGAACACATGACGGAAGTCTTGCCAAATGAATTCAAAAATAAAGATTGCCGTTTTCGCATCTGGAAGCGGTAGTAATTTTGCAGTTATTGAAGAAGCATGCCGTAAAGGTGAGTTGAACGCTGAAATTGTACTTATGGTTACCAACAAGCCGGAAGCGTTTGTTGTTGAACGTGCTGAAAAAGGTAGTATTCCAGTCGCAGCATTTCGACCGAAAGATTTCGAAACGAAAGATGCTTACGAAGAAGCAATCTTACATGCACTTCAAGAATCGGGGGCAGAGTGGCTTATCCTTGCGGGGTATATGCGTCTTGTGGGTCCAGTACTATTGACGGCTTATCCATCACGCATCGTTAATATTCATCCGTCACTGCTCCCCTCGTTTCCAGGGAAAGATGCAATTGGGCAAGCCATTGCACATGGTGTGAAAGTAACAGGTGTCACAGTTCACCTTGTCGACGAGGGAATGGATACGGGACGAATTCTCGCACAGTGTGCTGTCGATGTCGTCGATGGCGATGCTGTCAAAACGACTGAAGCGATTCACGCTGTTGAACACAATTTATACAAAGATACATTAAACGAACTTTTTAGCCATTAACTTTTTTACAGGTCATATTCAAACTAATTGGAGGGTTTTATTCGTGAAAAAACGTGCATTGCTCAGCGTGTCGGACAAAAGTGGTATTTTGGAGTTTGCGAAAGCATTGGAAAGTCTTGGCTATGAACTGTTATCTACAGGCGGTACGATGAAACATCTTGCGGACAATGGTGTCGCAGTAACGGCAGTAGATGCAGTAACAGGATTCCCGGAAATTATGGAAGGCCGCGTGAAGACGCTTAACCCATTGATTCATGGAGGACTTCTTGCAAAACAGGACGACCCTTCTCATATATCACAAATGGAAGAGCATGGCATCCAGCCGATTGACGTCGTTTGTGTAAACTTGTATCCGTTTAAAGAAACAATCTCAAAACCGGATGTAACCAACGAAGATGCAATCGAAAATATCGATATCGGTGGACCGGCAATGCTTCGTGCTTCTGCGAAAAACCATGCCTACGTTACAGTTATCGTCGATGCAGCAGATTACGATCAAGTACTTTCCGAAATAAAAGCAGACGGTAAAACGACACTTGAAACGCGCAGACGTTTAGCAGCTAAAGTCTTCCGTCATACAGCGGCATACGATGCACTTATTGCCGGTTTCTTGACTGACCTTACAGGCGAAGAATTCCCGGAGCAGGTTACGTATACATATGAACTAAAACAACCGCTTCGTTACGGAGAAAATCCACACCAAAAAGCAGCTTTCTATAGCCGACCACTTGGTTCAGATTTCTCGATTGCATATGCGGAACAATTACACGGCAAAGAGCTTTCATACAACAATATTCAAGATGCGAACGCGGCTATTCAAATCATCAAAGAATTTGATAAAGCGGCTGCAGTAGCAGTAAAACATATGAATCCATGTGGTGTTGGAACAGGAGAAACAATTTTCGATGCGTTCAACAAAGCATATGAAGCAGATCCAATGTCTATCTTCGGTGGCATAATTGCATTAAACCGCGAAGTAGATGCTGCAACTGCTGAAAAATTATCAGGAATTTTCCTTGAAATTATTATTGCGCCTGCATTCACAAGTGAAGCAGTTGAAATCTTAACGAAGAAGAAAAATATTCGCTTGATGACGATTTCGTTTGATCAAAACAAAAAAGACAGATGGAATACAGTATCTGTTGAAGGCGGACTGCTCATACAAGAGCCGGATACATACGGGTTTGCGGATGCAGACATTCGTGTTGCAACAGACCGTCAGCCGACGGAAGCTGAGTGGGAAGCGATGAAACTTGGTTGGGCAGTTGTTAAACACGTGAAGTCCAATGCAATCGTCGTAACAGATGATCGTATGACGTTAGGTGTTGGAGCTGGGCAGATGAACCGTGTTGGAGCCGCGAATATCGCGCTAACACAAGCTGGCGAACGCGCGAAAGGTGCAGCACTTGCATCTGATGCATTCTTCCCGATGGACGATACTGTCGAAGCTGCTGCGAAAGCGGGCATTACGGCAATTATCCAACCCGGTGGCTCAGTGAAAGATGAAGATTCGATTAAAAAAGCGAACGACTACGGCATCACGATGGTGTTCACGGGCGTACGTCATTTCAAACACTAAGGAGCGAAGTACATTGAATATACTCGTTATCGGGAGCGGTGGCCGCGAGCATGCGATTGCCAGACAGTTCAATGTCTCCCCTTCAGTTTCAAAAGTATTTGTAGCGCCAGGCAATGATGGTATGAAAAAGGACGCTGAATGTGTGCAAATCGACGCGTTGGATTTTGAGGCACTAGTTTCATTCGCCAAAGAGAATGATGTGAACCTGACATTTGTCGGTCCTGAACAACCACTAGCGGAAGGTATTGTTGATTACTTTGCTGAACACGGATTAACAGCGTTCGGTCCAACAAAAGCGGCTGCGCTAATTGAAGGAAGTAAGTCATTTGCGAAAGAAATTATGACGAAGTATGCTATTCCAACGGCTGCGTACGGAACATTTACCGATGCAGAAGAAGCGAAAGCGTTTATCCGTGAAAATGGTGCACCAATTGTGGTTAAAGCAGACGGACTTGCAGCTGGGAAAGGTGTTATCGTTGCGATGACACTCGAAGAGGCACTTGGAGCGGTCGATGATATGATTGGCAACCAGAAGTTCGGCGAATCATCGTCACGTGTCGTTATCGAAGAGTTTCTGGACGGCGAGGAGTTCTCTTACATGTCGTTCGTCCATGGCGGTCAGATTTACCCGATGGTAGTCGCACAAGATCATAAGCGGGCGTATGACGGTGATAGAGGACCGAACACGGGCGGTATGGGTGCATACTCACCGGTTCCACAAATTTCGGATGCAATTGTGAAAGAGGCATACGATAAAGTCGTTGTTCCGACTGTTGAAGCAATGGCTGCAGAAGGAACCCCCTTTACAGGTATTTTGTATGCGGGACTTATTCTCACAGAAGATGGACCGAAAGTGATTGAATTCAATGCCCGCTTCGGCGATCCTGAAACACAAGTCGTCCTACCACGGATGGAATCGGACTTTGGAGAATTCATGACTGCACTGATGTCCGGCAAACCTTTTGACTTGAAGTGGGATGACAAAGCGATGTTAGGCGTTGTCATTGCGGCGGATAGATATCCGGGAGATGTCGTGAAGGGTGCGGCTTTGCCTGACCTTGATATTTTGTCAGCACAAGAATTAGAAGTCTTCCATGCAGGTACAAAATCAAATGGCACTGGATTCGCTGGCAATGGCGGTCGGGTACTCTTGATTACAGCAAAAGCAGATACATTAAAAGAAGCGCAGGAGAACGTCTACAAAGGCTTGTCTCAATTAGAATGGAACGGATTCTTTTATAGAACAGATATTGGCTGGCGCACGTTTGAATGAGTTAAACATATAAGATGGCAGGACACTAATCTGAATCCCGGACATACATTAATTGGTCTGGGGTTCGGATTTTTAAGTTAATAAAGAGTCCCTTCTAATCTACTTAGGTTCTAGAAGATGACTCACGTCGTAGGCTCACCTGCTAGACTACTAGTTTCATAGCTTCGGTGACCTAGATTTCTAGCGCTAGATGCTAGATGCTAGATGCTCGTGGTCGCAAGCCAACCTAACTAGGAATGATTGACTGTATCTTTCTCTAGGAAGAATTGACATGTATCTTTTCCAATCAAAAAGTGCACGTCGTCAACCTTTCTTATGCTAGTCGCACCTACCCGAGCGCTTTCAACTTTTCCTGTTAGCCCTTGGAAGGCGCCTAAGCTCAGTTTATAAAGCGTATGTTTTACTTCAGCTGTATAGATGGAAAATAAGTCAAACCGGATGAGGTGCACTTATGGATAGCACATACAAAGGTAACGATAAATTAATTCTAGGTCTCGTACTAGGGATTATTACATATTGGCTGTTCGCCCAGGCGTTATTGAATACGGTCCCGGACATTCAAAAAGATTTGGGTGTGGATGTCAGTACGATTGGGATAGGAATTAGCATTACCGCACTATTTTCAGGTGTATTTGTTGTCGTTGCAGGCGGTTTTGTCGATCGTTTCGGAGCAATGAAACTGACGGTCATCGGACTGGTTCTAAGTATTGCGGGCTCGGCGTTACTAATTATGGCACACAGTACGCCCCTCTTCATTGGCGCACGGGTCATACAAGGATTTTCGGCGGCGTGTATCATGCCTGCGACTCTTTCAATTGTAAAAGCTTATTATGACGGGGAAGCCCGTCAACGTGCGTTAAGTTTCTGGGCGATTGGATCTTGGGGAGGCACAGGCATTTGTTCGTTGGCCGGAGGTGCAATTGCGACATCGATGGGATGGAGATGGATATTTGTTTTTTCCATCGTTGTAGCTGTCATTTCACTCGTGTTGCTGAAAGGTACACCGGAGACGAAGACGGTGGCATCTAGCAAGAAATTTGATTATGTAGGTCTTGTGCCTTTTATTGTCGCAATGATCAGTTTGAACCTCGTTATTACTCGGGGGAGCTCGTTCGGGTGGATGAGTTGGATTACTATGTCATTGATTATACTCTTTGTATTGTCAGTGATTATGTTCTTTATAAACGGATTCAAAAAAGGGGACGATAGTTTTATCGATTTCTCCATCTTCAAAAACCGGGCTTATTCGGGTGCGACGTTGTCGAATTTTTTATTGAACATGGTAGCTGGTTCTTTAATCATCATCAACACATACCTTCAATTAGCGAGAGGGTTCACTTCATTCCAGTCGGGGCTACTGTCAATCGGTTATCTTATTTGTATTATGATAACAATTCGAATAGGGGAAAAAATGATAAAAAAAGTCGGTGCAAGGAAGCCAATGATGATTGGTCCGTTGATTACAAGTATCGGCATTGCGCTCATGACGCTCACTTTTTTGGGGGATCTAGCTTATACCATTGCAGTCATCGTTGGTTTCATTTTTTTTGGAACAGGACTCGGCCTCTACGCGACGCCTTCAACAGATACGGCTGTTTCAAATTCGCCGGCTGAGAAGGCGGGGGTTGCAATAGGTATTTACAAAATGTCGAGTACGCTTGGCGGATCGACCGGAATCGCGGTCTGTGCAAGTGTCTTCGGCGTATTATCAATCAGCGACAGTGCAGATTTTGCAGCGATGATTGGATTAGGAATTTGTGCAGCATTTTGCATATTGTCCATGCTGTCAGTGGTTTTTACAACACCTAAGGATTCGATGGGCTCTTAAAGAATAATAGACACAGGCTTTTCCGAATATCGGAAGAGCCTGTGTCTATTTCAAGTTAGAGAACACTTGAATTTATCTGATTGAAAGAACACGGTTATAGGAGTCATTTAGTAATCTATACTAGCAAGAACATTAGAACTGAAGGGTGAAAAACCTCTTTGTTTATTGATAAAAGCAAAGGGATTGTCCTGTTTATTCAGCTTTACAAATCCACCCGCCAAACATATTCGTCGTGAAAAACTTAGCAATCTCCCCAAAACCAGCTTCCTGAAGTAAACGGACAATCTCCTCTTCGGGAATGAAGGAAAGCTTCCGAACGGTTTTTTCCATTTCATCCACTTCGGTTGTAGTCATATTTGTTGTGTCTAGCCAGTATGCTTTCCATAGTGAGAATAACGCATCGAATGCTGGATCATTGGAATTGCCGAACATCGTCGCGATGACGAAAGGTGCTCCCGGTTTTAGACGTTGTCGGATACTCTTCAATTGCCGCAGTTTATCATCAACATCAGCTATGAAATGTAGGACAAGCATGCATGTCGCTGCATCATGAAGATGGCTTCTTCCAACTTTATCGATTGTGCCTTCAATGAATTCCACGCGGTCTGCCATATTTAACTGATTTGCTTTCATTCTAGCAAGTTCGAGCATAGGTGCGGCGGGATCGACAGCGGTGAATGTCCATGTCGGATTAGCAGGTCCAAACGTAGCGAGTTCGGTGCCACCGCCAGCTCCAACCACAAGGATGTTTGGCCGCGCAGTTGTATTTGCTCGTAAATACGTTTGGACGAGTCTAAACATGGAGTCATACGTCGGTAATGTTCTCCGCACCCCTTTGTCATACTCTGTTGCCATTTCTTCATTGAATTCCATTTTGTCCGTCATCAAATCAAATCCAATCATCTGTAGTAATATCTATTTCGTCAAAAAAGGGTTAAATCCTTTATTGAGGTAAGCCCGTCAGAGTCTTCTAGCTCCTATTTATTTCAGCAATGCTATGCTACGATAAATAGTATGAATAGTTCAGTAAAAGGGAGAGAGTATTATGTGGGAATCCAGTGAAATAAAAGAACAACTACATATGATTGACGGCAAGAAAGCACCGGACATCATTATCACCAATGCAGAGTATTTACATTCAATCTATAAGAAATGGATGAAGGGAAACATTTGGATTGCTGGCAATCGCATTGTGTATGCTGGGAAGGAAATGCCAGTAATGCTGGAGGGGGCAGAAATCGTCGATGCATCGGGAAAGAAAATTGTTCCCGGCTATATTGAACCACATGTTCACCCGTTTCAATTGTACAATCCAGGGACATTCGCAGAATATGCGGCGCAGCTTGGAACGACAACATTCATTTCTGATAATCTAATATTATTTATGTCACTAAAAAACGAAACATCATTTGCGCTTCTTGATAAGATGAATGAATTGCCATTTTCATTTTACTGGTGGGCTCGATTTGACTCGCAGACCTTTCTACAAAATGAAATGGAATTATTTAATTTGGAAGCAATTAAAGAGTGGATTGAACGCCCTGAAGTATTGCTAGGGGGAGAACTGACAGGTTGGCCGCGGCTGATAGCTGGGGAGCCAAATATGGTCGCATCCGTGCATGCTGCAAAAGTTGGTGGTAAGAAAATAGAAGGTCATTTACCCGGTGCCTCTGAGCGCACACTTGCACGTATGCGTTTGCTTGGAACGGATGGGGATCATGAATCGATGACTATTGAAGAAGTGGAAGCCCGGTTGTTACACGGTTACGGAGTGACGCTTCGGCATTCGTCCATTCGACCTGATCTTCCGCATTTATTAAAAGACATTGTTGACAAAGAACTCAATGTGTTTGATCATCTGATGATGACAACGGATGGGTCGACACCTTCGTTTCACATTGATGGGGTTATGGACAAATGTATTCGTGTCGCGCTTGAAGCAGGTGTTCCACCAATCGATGCTTATCAGATGGCTTCTTATAATGTAGCGCGCTACTATGATATGACTGATTTACACGGAGTCATTGCGACTGGCCGTTATGCGACGCTAAATATCCTTGAAGATGAATTTAGTCCTGTGCCAACGGATGTTTTATCGAAAGGAAAGTGGTTGAAACGTGAAAACAAATCTGCAGAACCATTCCCGGCTATCGATTGGTCATTTGTAGAACCGTTCGTTCCTGACTTTGATCTTAACGAAAATGATTTCATATTTGAAGACTCGATTGGAATTGAAATGGTTAATGATGTAATAACGAAGCCATATAATGTGACAATCGACACAAAGGTTGAAACATTGGCAAGTGATCATGATGAAAGTTTCCTAATGCTTATTGATCGAAATGGGAAATGGCATATGAATACAATTATTAAAGGGTTTGCTACAAATATTCAAGGTTTTGCAACCTCTTATTCGAATACAGGAGATATTATTTTAATCGGAAAAGAAAAAAGAGAAATGCACAACGCCTTTAAAGAAATTAAGCGGATTGGGGGCGGCATGGTGCTGTCTGAAAACGGAGTGGCAATCGCGACAATCCCACTACCGATAGGCGGGGGATTATCGGCAGAACCGCTCCCTATATTGATTGGACAGGAACTAGAATTGAAAAAGGCACTTGCAGATCGAGGATACACGAAAGGCGATGCTGTCTATACATTCCTGTTCCTCCAATCTACACATCTGCCCTATATCCGCATCACACAGATGGGACTGTATGATGTTATGAAAAAAGAAATAATCATTCCGGCTACCGGAAGATAGGGGACAAGAATGGAGAAGAAAATGAGGGGATTGTTAGTTTCCATAGTAATCGCAATGTTGCTGCTGTCAGCTTGTTCAACAAAAGAGAAGGCGGAAGATACGATACCCGTCGTAAAAGAGGATGAAAATCCAGTAATCGTTGAAGAAGAGCCGGATCTATTGTATAAGTCACCGTTCACCGGAGTATTCACAGAAGAGGAGAATACCCGTCGCCCGGTTCTTGCGACAATTAATAATCATCCTTTAGCAAGGCCTCAGTCTGGCATAAGTGATGCGGATATCATTTATGAACTTGCAGCGGAGGGAAATATTACAAGACTATTGGCGTTATTCCAAAGTGAGTTGCCTGAAGAAATAGGTCCCATCCGCAGTGCGAGAGATTACTTCATTCATATCGCGAAAGGGCTTGATGCTTTTTATGTTGCCCACGGTTATAGTCCAGATGCTAAACAGCTGTTGCAAAGCCGCTTTGTTGATAATGTAAATGGTATGCAATATGACGGAACGCTTTTCCATCGATCGAGAGAAAGGATATCGCCACATAACTCCTATATATCAGGAGATAATGTGCTCGCTGCTATGGAAAAAACAAATTCACCAATAGAAATGTCATTAATCCCAGTATTTTCTTTCCATGAGACAATTGAAAGTGCTAAAATAGGAGATATTGCATCTATGCTCGTCGTTCGAACGGGTACCGATCCGGACTTTACGAGCACCTACGCCTACGATGGAGAACTAGGGACATACAATAGGATGGTAAATGGAATATTGACTGTTGATAAATTCGGGGAAAAACCGGTTGCGCTTGCCAATGTTATTGTGTTGGAAACCGCATTTCGTACAATCGATAACGTCGGAAGACAGTCGGTTGACATCGAGTCGGGCGGCAAAGGAATGTTGTTCCATGCAGGTATTGCAAAAGAAATTGAGTGGGAAAATATTGATGGGATCCTAACGCCAATGGAAAATGGTGTTCCGGCTCAACTTGTTCCAGGAAAGACATGGATTCATATTGTTTCTACCCAACCTGGAATGGCAACGAGTGTTACTTATACCCCTTAAAGAATTCATTCAGAGAGAGGGAGACATATGCAAATTGATAAAATCCGTGGTCATCAAACGGATCAGCTTTTTAAAGCGATGCTCGAATTAAAAGACCTCGATGAATGTTATGCGTTTTTCGACGACATCAGCACCATAAGTGAATTACAGTCGCTCGCGCAGCGGCTCGAAGTGGCACAAATGCTTATGATGAAAAAGACGTACGATACGATTCAAAGTGAGACAGGTGCCAGTACAGCGACGATTTCTAGGATTCGACGCTGTGTTGACTATGGTTCAGGAGGATACGGAAAAGTGCTTGGACGATTATATCCCCAGGCGAATGAAGAAGCTGAAACAGCAAAAGAAACGAAATAAGCTTTAATCAGACTTTGAACACTTTATACTTTCAAGTTTAACCGGACAGAGAAAGAATCTGACCGGTTTTTTTGGTATACTAAAACAACGAACATTAAAAGATTGGGTGGTAAGACATGGATTTCACTATATGGCGTCATGCCTTCAAATTAGATCCCGAAAAAACAGTGACCGACGAACAGTTAGAACTGCTTGCCGAGTCAGGAACAGATGGTATTATCGTTGGCGGAACAGATGGGGTTACACTTGATAATATACTTGACTTACTCGTTCGAATTAGAAGGTATTCCGTTCCTGTTGCACTTGAGATATCGACAGTTGACTCCGTTACGCCTGGATTCGATTATTTTTTGATACCGACAGTGCTTAACTCAACAAAAGTGGAGTGGATTAATGGAATTCATCATTCCGCTCTCCGTGAATACGGTCATATGATGAACTGGAACGAAATTCAAACGGAAGGGTATTGTATTATGAATCCCGACTGCAAAGCGGCGAAATTGACCGGCGTGACGGATGTGCCTGACGAAGAAGATGTAATCGCTTATGCTCGCATGGCAGAACATCTTTTCAAACTACCGGTATTTTATCTGGAATACAGTGGCAAGTACGGTGATCCTAAAATTGTGGAAGCAGCATCACGTGTACTAGAAAACACACGTCTTGTATATGGCGGTGGGATTAACAACGCCGCAAAAGCCATAGAGATGGCAGAAATTGCGGATACAGTTATCGTTGGCAACATCATTTATGAAGATTTAAATGCAGCATTGTCAACAGTCGATGCAGTGAAATCGGTTTCCCGCTAAGACAATACGGTGTATAATAAAGAACAAATGTTCCGAGAGGGCGATGTAAATGAACAAAATAGCTGAAGATTTACTAATAGGCATGAATCCCGAACAAGCAAGAGCAGTGAAGAAGACGGAAGGTGCTCTTCTCATTATGGCGGGTGCAGGTTCTGGTAAAACACGTGTCCTGACACATCGTATAGCCTATTTAGTCGTAGAAAAAAATATATATCCATCCAATATACTCGCGATTACATTTACGAACAAAGCGGCTCGTGAAATGCGCGACCGTATCGACGGCTTGCTAGGTGCAGGTACGGGTGAACGAATGTGGGTTTCTACTTTCCACTCGATGTGTGTACGGATACTGCGTAGGAATAGCGACAGGATTGGTATTTCTAAATCCTTCTCGATTCTAGATTCAGCCGATCAATTATCGGTTATTAAAAGTGTTTTGAAATCGTTGAACCTTGATGCGAAACAATACGAGCCAAGAACAATGCTAAATGCGATTAGTTCCGCAAAAAACGAATGCATTGATGCAGAAATGTACCGTTCGCAAATCAATTCCCACAACCCTTATGAAAAGACGATTGCGGATGTATACGATGGCTATGCAAAACGGCTGCGTCAAAACCAATCGCTCGATTTTGATGATTTAATTATGATGACACTCGTATTATTCGAACGGGTACCGGATGTCCTAGAATTTTATCAAAACAAATTCCAGTATATTCATGTCGATGAGTATCAGGACACCAATAACGCACAGTACAGACTTGTTAATATGCTAGCGGCAAAATTCAAAAACTTATGTGTTGTCGGAGACTCTGATCAGTCCATCTACAGATGGCGCGGTGCGGATATCGGCAATATCCTATCCTTTGAAAAGGACTATAATAATGCTGAAATGATCATGCTTGAGCAAAACTATCGCTCGACGAAACGAATCTTGCAAGCGGCCAACGACGTCATAACAAATAACAAGACCCGTTACGATAAAAAGCTACGCACGGATAATGACGAAGGTGAATCAATCTATGTGTACAAAGCGAGCGATGAAAAAGATGAATCGCAGTTTGTCGTAGGTAAAGTTATTGAATTGCAAGAGCAGGAGAAACTAAAGCTCGATCAATTTGCAGTCCTATATCGTACGAATGCACAATCGCGTGTTATTGAGGAATACCTTGTAAAATCAAATCTCGATTACACAATCGTCGGCGGCACGAAATTCTATGAACGAAAAGAGATTAAGGACTTACTTGCTTACTTAAAACTTATTTCCAACAATGATGATGACCTTGCGTTAGCCCGAATTATTAATGAGCCGAAGCGTAGTATCGGTGCTACTTCATTCGATAAAATGGCGCGCTTCGCAATTGAACACGACCGCTCCGTTTTTGACGCATTACAGGAAGTCGACTTTATGGGAATCACCTCAAGAGCTGCAAATGAAGTTGCCAAGTTCCGTGAACTTATTGCAGGCTTCACTCAAATGAAGGAATATTTATCAGTAACTGAACTTGTTGAGCAAGTGCTCGATAAATCTGGCTACCGTGAAATGCTTCACCGTGAAAAAACAATTGAGTCAGAAAGTCGTCTGGAAAACATCGAAGAGTTCCTATCCGTCACAGAGTCTTTTGAAAAACGTGCAGAAGAAGATACTGGCGATAAATCATTACTCGCTTTCCTGACAGATCTTGCACTCATCGCTGATATTGATTCACTAGATAAAGAAGAGAACAAATCCTCGGAAAAAATCGTCTTAATGACAATGCATGCAGCAAAAGGATTGGAGTTCCCTGTTGTATTCATAATTGGGATGGAAGAAAATGTCTTCCCTCACTCTCGTTCGATGGGTGATGACGAGGAGATGGAAGAAGAGAGACGTCTCGCTTATGTAGGTATTACACGTGCAGAACAAAAACTATATTTATCCTCTGCTTCTTATCGAACACTTTATGGACGTGCAAGCTATAATAGCCCGTCAAGGTTCATAGCAGAGATTTCGGAAGACATCACGGAAATGCTCTCTGCAAACTCCGGATTCTCCATCGGTGGTGGAAGCAAGGCTATACCTACTCGATCAGCTGTTAAAAAACCTGTATATAAAACGAGTGGTGGAGACAAAATGGGATGGAACCCGGGCGACAAAGCAGTTCACAAAAAGTGGGGGACAGGTATGGTTGTTAGCGTGAAAGGGATGGGCGAAGAAGTCGAACTGGATATCGCATTCCCACAACCGGTCGGTCTCAAGCGATTACTGGCAAAGTTTGCACCAATTGAAAAAGCTTAATAGAGAAGGAGAGAGTAA
Source organism: Sporosarcina sp. Y838 (assembly GCF_056786515.1). Taxonomy (NCBI): domain Bacteria; kingdom Bacillati; phylum Bacillota; class Bacilli; order Caryophanales; family Caryophanaceae; genus Sporosarcina; species Sporosarcina sp. Y838. The sequence goes on from NZ_JBXCJD010000010.1 coordinate 22,166, forward strand.
ATCGATGGATCGAGTGGGACTTGAAAAAAGGGTGGAAGAATTGAATGACCTTCTTCATAAGTATGGCCATGCTTATTATGTGCTCGATAAACCACTCACTTCTGACGCGGATTATGACCGTTATATGCAAGAACTACTAGCCATTGAAGCAGAAAACCCTGACCTTATTTATCCGGATTCGCCGTCGCAACGCGTTGGAGGCGAGATATTAAAAGGATTCGGGAAAGTCGTCCACGAGTTTCCGATGCTCAGTCTATCCAATGCATTCAATGATGAAGAGTTAAGAGAATTTGACAAGCGGGTGAAAAGTGCGGCCGGGCGGGATGTTTCATATATTTGTGAATTAAAGATAGATGGGCTTGCCATCTCGCTTAGATATGTCGACGGCAAGTTTGTCCAAGGATCGACACGTGGAGACGGGACTGTTGGAGAAGATATAACGGCAAGTCTAAAGACAATCCGGACAATTCCACTGCGATTGAAAGAAACTGTTTCTATTGAAGTCCGTGGCGAGGCCTATATGCCCAAGAAGTCATTTGTGAACTTAAATGCAAAGCGTGACGAATCTGGTGAGGAACCGTTCGCTAATCCGCGCAATGCAGCTGCAGGTTCACTTCGTCAGCTCGACCCGAAAATAGCGGCCAGTCGTAACTTGGCGATATTCATCTATGGAATCGGCGGCGATGGCAGTGCATATGGACAGGACAGCCATTCAGATTCACTCAATTACCTTGATAGTCTAGGGTTTGAAACGAATAAGGAACGGCAGCATTGCAACACTATAGATGAGGTAATCGATTATATCGAGAAATGGGTGGGAAACCGCTTAAATTTAGCATATGAAATTGATGGGATTGTTGTAAAGGTTGATAATTTTGAAGATCAGGAACAGCTTGGTTTCACGGCAAGAAGTCCTAAATGGGCGACTGCATATAAATTCCCTGCAGAAGAAGTAGTCACATTATTGCTAGATATTGAGCTTAGTGTCGGGAGGACAGGTGTTGTTACTCCTACAGCGATACTGGAACCGGTTCAGGTCGCAGGATCGACAGTGGGTCGTGCTTCTCTGCACAATGAAGACCTCATAAAAGAGAAAGATATTCGAATCGGAGACACAGTTATTATCCGTAAGGCAGGGGACATCATTCCCGAGGTCGTTGCGCCAATTATAGAAAAACGGACTGGTGATGAAGTGCCTTTTGATATGCCGGAAAACTGTCCAGTCTGCGAATCCGAATTGATTCGGATTGAAGGAGAAGTAGCACTCCGATGTGTTAATCCACAGTGTCCTGCACAAATGAAAGAAGCAATCATTCATTTTGTGTCCCGCAACGCAATGAATATTGAAGGCATCGGCGAACGGGTAGTCGACCAATTGTATAACGCGAATCTGGTTCACGATGTCTCAGATCTATATACGCTGACAAAAGAACAGTTGCTGGAGCTTGAGCGGATGGGTGAAAAATCCGTTTCCAATTTGTTAACAGCAATCGAAGCATCGAAAGTAAACTCTTTGGAAAAAATGCTCTTCGGGCTTGGCATACGTCATGTAGGTGTAAAAGCGGCGACTATCCTTGCGGCGGAATTTGGTACACTTTCTGCATTAATGACAGCTGATGTGGAGCGACTCATAACAATCCATGAAATCGGTGACAAGGTTGCTGATTCAATTACTACTTATTTCAGCAAAGAAGAAGTGCTTGAAGTACTTCGAAAGCTGGAATCATACGGATTGAATATGGCATACATTGGGCGAAACAGGCAAGACGTTCCGACAGACGGGGTTTTCTCAGGAAAGACTGTCGTGCTAACTGGGAAATTGACTATTTTGACGCGTGGCGAGGCGAAAGAGAAAATTGAAGCGCTTGGTGGAAAAGTGAGCGGCAGTGTTAGTAAAAAGACAGATCTCGTTATCGCGGGGGACGATGCCGGCTCTAAATTGGCAAAAGCCGAGGAGCTTGAAATTACAGTGTGGAATGAAGCGGAGTTGATTGAAGCGCTTGGCGAGAAGGAGTAAGTTGAAATGAAAAGATTATTGATATTACCCACAATGGCAGCTATTCTTTTCCTTTCGGGATGTTTACCTCAATTTGGTACAGAAAAAGAGGAAGTTATTCAGGAAAACGAAGAGAGCGTCGAGGAAATAGTTGTGATTCCCGATGTTCAGTTGAAAGATGAGTTCTACAAAACACTGCTACCTTTCAAAAAAAGTGCAAGCCGCGGTCTAATTGTTAGCAATATCTATACAAAATACGACATGCAGGAAGCGGAAGAAGGGCTTTTACGTATTTCGAACGAGCAATATTCACCCGAAAACCACTTTTTTCAGGAAGGTCAGCATATTGATAAGGAAACAGCGCGGTCTTGGTTGTCTAGAAGTTCCACTGATGAAGCTGGTTTGAATCCCCCCATCCCGAAAGATATGAATGAAGATAAGGCCTCCGAAGAAGCGCCGATTTATTTGGCTCATATCATTGAGCAGAATTACCTCGTTATGACGGATGAAAAAAAAGTCCGCCTTGCCGGTATTTCAGTAGGCCTTGCACTTAATTCGGTTAGCTATTCGAGAAGTGGAAAGGAAACCACTATACCGGATAAGGTAATCGAACAGCAAGGTATGAAAATGGCTGAAGAAATTGTGAAACGCCTTCGAACACAGGAAGGGCTCTCAGATATCCCAATTGTTGTTGGGTTATTTAAACAAGAAAGTCGTAACTCCATTGTTCCAGGTGCATACTTTGCGAAAGCTGTAGCTGGAAAAGGTCAAGCAGTTCCGACTGGCTGGAAAGTTGTTAATGAGAAATATGTGGTGTTCCCAGCGTCTTCAAAGACAGGCGCATACAGGGATATGAATACGACATTTGAGAACTTTAAACAAGACATTGATGCGTATTTCCCTAGTTTTGTTAACGTAATCGGAACAGGGTTTTATAAAGACGATGACTTAAAGTCTTTAAGAATAGAAATGCCTATCCAATTTTTCGGTTCAAGTGAAATAATTGGTTTCACACAATTTATGACAGAGCTTGTGAATCAGTACTTTCCAAATTTGTATACTGAAGTAACAATAACGTCCACAAATGGTCCGGAAGCATTAATCGTAAAAGAGCCGGGTGATGAAAAACCTTTTGTGCATATTTACGGCTATTAAAGATCATAACTATTCAACATTCTGGGAAGATGATATGATTAATCGTACAATTCAAAGATGAGGAGGAGAAAAAATGACGAAATTAACGATAAGTGAAGTACAACGCCATGCAGGACTGGCTAGGCTTGCTATGACGGATGCTGAGGCGGAAGTGTTTGTCGGACGACTTGATGAAATTATCGGGTTTGCCGATAAACTGAAAGAAGTGGATACGGACCATATAGCTCCTATGACTCATCCGTTGCCTCTATACAATGTTCTCCGTCAGGATATCCCTACAGATGCACTGGACCGGGAAGAGATGTTGAAGAGTGTGAAAGAACACGAAGCAGGACAAATTAAAGTGCCGACTATCATTTGATGAACGGATTTAAGGAGGAAGAAAAATGACGTTATTTAAAAAGACGGCAACAGAGCTTCAGTCGCTATTACATAATCGGGAAGTGTCTGTCAAAGAACTGACGGAGGAGTCAGTTTCCCGTATTGCGAAAATGGATGGAAAAGTAAAAGCTTTCCTCCTTACAAACGGAGAACAGGCTCTTGCACAAGCGGAAGAGTTGGACAAGCAACCATTGGAAGGGCGCGGACCTCTATTCGGATTACCAATCGGATTGAAGGATAACATCGTCACAAAAGGAATCGTTACGACTGCTGCAAGTAAGATGCTCGAAGATTTCGTTCCTGTCTATGATGCTACAGTTGTTGAAAAAATCAACGAAGCTGGACTTGTAACAATCGGGAAATTGAATATGGATGAATTTGGAATGGGATCGACAACAGAGAGATCTGCGTTCCAAACTACGCATAATCCATGGAATCTCGACTTCGTTCCAGGCGGCTCGTCAGGCGGTTCAGCGGCAGCAGTAGCAGCTGGCGAAGTGGCATTCGCCCTAGGTTCGGATACAGGTGGATCTGTTCGTCAACCAGCAGCTTTTTGTGGCGTCGTCGGCATGAAGCCCACATACGGTCGCGTGTCACGATCAGGTTTGGTTGCATTCGCGTCATCGTTGGATACAATCGGTCCGATTACACGCAATGTTGAAGACAATGCGTTGTTGCTTAGCGTAATTTCAGGCTTAGACCCAAGAGACTCATCGACATCGCCACTAGACGTGCCTGATTTCAGAGCCGCTCTCACTGGCGACATCAAAGGCCTGAAAATTGGTGTACCGGCTGAATATCTAGGTGAAGGTATATCTCCGGAAGCGAAAAATGCGGTAATGGAAGCACTGAAAGTTCTTGAATCACTTGGTGCTGAATGGGAAGAAGTTTCACTGCCACACTCGAAGTACGCTTCACCTGTGTACTATGCGATTTCTTCATCCGAAGCATCATCAAACCTCGCACGTTTCGACGGCATCCGCTACGGTTACCGTGCTGAAGGTGTCAAAGATCTCGAGGAATTGTATTCACGTTCCCGTTCCGAAGCTTTCGGAGATGAAGTGAAAAAACGTATTTTGTTTGGTATGTATGCGCTGGGAGCAGCTCATCACGAAGATGTATACGTAAAATCACAAAAAGTGCGGACATTAATTGCACAAGATTTTGCAACTCTTTTCGAAAAATACGATGTGATTATCGGGCCTTCATCCGCAACAACAGCTTATAAAATCGGCGAAAAAATTCACGATCCATTGGCGTTGTATGCAAACGATGTATTAACGGTTCCAATTAACCTTGCGGGTGTGCCAGCGATTTCGGTTCCATGCGGATTTTCAAACGGACTGCCGCTTGGTCTTCAAATCATCGGGAAACATTATGATGAAGCGACATTGTATAAAGTGGCGCATGCTTATGAACAAGCGACTGATTTCCATAAACAGACTCCAGTCACATGGGAGGGGAAATAATTATGAATTTCGAAACAGTAGTCGGACTTGAAGTCCACGTAGAACTTAAAACCGATTCAAAAATCATGTCACCTGCCCACGCCCATTTCGGTGCGGAACCGAATATGAACATCCACGTGATTGACTTAGCTTATCCTGGTGTGTTGCCGGTGATGAATGAACGTGCGGTTGACTTCGGTATGAAAGCGGCATTGGCACTTAATTGTGAAGTTGCGCCAGTCACTAATTTCGATCGCAAGCATTACTTCTATCCCGATAATCCGAAAGCGTACCAAATCTCTCAGGATGAACATCCAATCGGTGCAAACGGCTGGGTCGAAATTGAAGTCGAGGGCAAGAAGAAAAAAATCCGAATTGAACGTGTCCACCTTGAGGAAGATGCGGGGAAATTGACACATACCGATGAAGGTCATTCACTTGTCGACTTGAACAGACAAGGGACTCCACTTATTGAAATTGTGACAGAAGCGGATGTCCGGTCTCCAGAAGAAGCGTATGCATTCCTTGAAAAGCTAAAAGCAATCATTCAATATACAGGTGTTTCCGACGTCCGCATGGAAGAAGGATCCCTTCGTTGTGATGCGAATATTTCCATCCGTCCGTTTGGACAAGAGGAATTCGGCACGAAAACGGAATTGAAGAACTTGAACTCGTTCAACTTCGTTCGCAGAGGAATAGCATATGAAGTGGAACGCCAAGAAAAAGTTTTACTATCCGGTGGGAAAATTGATCAGGAAACACGCCGTTATGATGAAGCAACAGGTAAAACACTTCTAATGCGTGTAAAAGGTCCCGCGAACGATTATCGTTTTATTCCTGAACCTGACTTGACGGATATTCACATCGATGAAGCATGGATTGAACGGGTCCGCGCGGAAATCCCTGAACTTCCGGACGCACGGAAGGAACGTTATATCAATGAACTAGATTTGCCTGCATACGATGCAATGGTTTTAACATTGACGAAGGATATGTCTGATTTCTTCGAAGCAACGGTTGCGGCTGGAGCGGATGCGAAACTTGCTTCCAACTGGCTCATGGGTGAGGTATCAGGTTATCTGAACGCAGAGGCGAAAGAGCTTGATGCTACTGCATTAACGCCTGAAGGACTTGCAAGTATGATCAAACTGATTTCAGATGGAACGATTTCATCCAAAATCGCGAAAAAGGTATTCAAGGAATTGATTGAAAACGGTGGAGACGCTGCAGTCATCGTCAAAGAAAAAGGACTTGTCCAAATTTCTGACGAAGGCACACTCCGTACAATCGTCACAGAAACACTAGATGCAAATGAACAATCAATCGAAGACTATAAAAACGGGAAAGAGCGTGCAGTCGGCTTCCTCGTTGGTCAAATTATGAAAGCGACAAAAGGGCAAGCAAATCCGCCACTGGTCAATAAAATCCTTCTCGAAGAAATCGTGAAAAGGTAAAAAGAAAAGTGCAAGGCGCCGTTTAGACGCTACTCTCTTATGATCTGAGCGCTTGGCGATTAGACACCATTTAAAAGGAACGCTCTGTCAAGGACAATAACAAGTCTCACGGCGGAGCGTCTTTTTTTAGTCTCGTAGTTTGATTCGCGGGAAGGGACGACGTACAATTATAGAAAAGGAGTGTGGATGATTTTGAAAACTGAAAAAGACTATTTTAATGAAGCCATTTCACTCGAACAGTATATGAATAAGATGGACAAACATAAGGAAGAAAGCTTCCGCATTTATGAACAATTTGAAGTACCGGCGGATGACGAATTCATAGGACTGTTGAAGGAAAAGAAACCGAATATCCTAGTCATTACAGAAGATTGGTGCGGGGACGCAATGATGAACAATCCGGTTCTACGAAGAATAGCGGAGGCTGCGGATTTAGACGTACGTACTGCATATCGAGATACGGATACGGATTTGATCGATAAACATTTAACGAACGGTGGAAGGTCGATCCCGGTTTACTTGTTGCTTGACGAAAACGGGGAAGTTGAAGCGAAATGGGGACCGCGGGCAGCTTCGATCCAAGAATACGTTTTGGAACTGCGAAAAGATATTCCAGCAGCGGATTCACCGGAGTTCAAAGAAAAACAACAGGAATTCATTGAACGGATTAGTGCAGAGTACACTTCCAAGCCGGAACTTTGGCTGACGGTCTACGATGACATCCGCAAAACATTCCTTCCTGTATTGCAGAAACAATCATAAGTACCAAATATCTAAGTTCCGAATAGTAAATGCAACCAGCCCGGCTGAAATTGTGTCGTCTATCGGAATAATATTGAAAAAATAACATATGTACGAATAGAGGGAAATTCGGATGAAACGAGCACGAATCATTTACAATCCGACATCGGGACGTGAAGCATTCCGCAAACATCTCAGTGAAGTTTTAGAGAAACTTGAGAAAGCCGGATATGAAACATCTTGTCATGCGACAACACGCGAAGGGGACGCGACAGAAGCGGCTAAACACGCTGTGGAATCCGGTTTTGACCTTATCATTGCTTCAGGCGGAGATGGTACGCTGAACGAAGTTATCGCGGGTGTCAGTCCTTTCGAGCAGCGTCCTAAAATTGGACTTATTCCAACAGGGACAACGAATGACTTTGCACGTGCACTGCGTATTCCACGCGATATTAATGAAGCAGTGGATATTATTGTTCGAGGGGAAACGATACCTGTCGATGTCGGTATGATGAACAATCGCCATTTCATTAATATCGCAGGCGGTGGCAGATTGACGGAATTAACATATGATGTGCCGAGTAAATTGAAAACGGTACTAGGGCAACTTGCTTATTATTTAAAGGGTATTGAAATGTTACCGTCTTTTCACTCGACTCATCTCAAGATAGAATATGATGGAGAAGTGTTTGACGAAGAAGCGATGATGTTTCTTGTAGGCTTGACGAATTCTGTCGGCGGCTTTGAAAAGCTTGCTCCGGGTTCAAGCATCAATGACGGTAAATTTACGTTGCTTATTCTGAAGAAATGTAATATTGCAGAATTCATCCGGGTCGTTACACTCGCACTTAGAGGAGAGCATCTTGGTGATCCGCTAGTCATTTCAACCAAAGCGGAAACAATTAAAGTGACATCAACTGACAAGGTGCTCTTGAACCTAGATGGAGAATTCGGCGGTGTATTGCCAGCGACGTTCGAAAACCTTTACAGGCATATTGAAATGTTTGCGCCTTTGGCTGAATTACGGAAAGAGGATCTTATAGGTTTAACAGACTCTTCTGAGGAGTAATTACCTAGGTAATGATTTGGAAAAATAAGCTGTAAGGATGCTAAATCTGACATCCTCACAGCTTATTTTTTTCTGACTCGGCCATGTAACTCCATAGACTGACTAGGTAACACCATGGACCGACCCTATGGTAAACTAAATGTATCTGAAATTTGGAGGAAAAAACAATGTCTTATAATGTGAATAGAAATGATCGCCTTAGCGTCCATGTAGAAGATTTAACACATGATGGCTCGGGTGTTGCAAAAGTGGAAGGCTATCCTCTTTTCATACCGGGCGCACTGCCAGGTGAAGAGGTTGACATACAAGTAGGAAAAACACTGAAAAATTACGGTTTCGCCAGGCTGTTAAACATCACTAAACCATCTCCCGACCGCGTTAAACCGCCATGTCATGTGTTCTCAGAATGCGGTGGATGCCAGATGCAGCATTTGTCTTACGAAGGCCAACTGGTACAAAAACGTAAAACGGTACGCGATGTACTGGACCGTATCGGAAAACTGCCGCACGTGCCGGTTCACCCCGTAAAAGGGATGGACGATCCGTGGCGCTACCGCAATAAATCACAAATACCTTTCAGTGAGCGAGATGGTAAAGTCGTTTCTGGATTTTACAGATCCCGTACACATCATATTGTAGACACGGATATCTGTCTTATCCAAAGTCACGAAGCAGATGACCTGATGGCTATGTTGAAATATGAACTGCATGCGATCGGCATCGATGCCTATGATGAAAAGACGCATCTTGGTTTGTTGCGTCACTTAATTGTACGTAAAGGGCGTACTTCAGGTGAAGTAATGGTTGTTTTAGTGACGCGCAAAAAGAAATTTACGCAGAAAACTGCAGCGATTGAACTTATTAAAAGAGTTATTCCAGGTGTAACCTCGATAATGCAAAACTTTAACACGGAGAAAACAAACGTTATTTTTGGTGAAGAAACCGTTTTACTGTACGGAAAACCGGTTATTATGGATTCAATTGGAAATATCGACTTTGAAATATCAGCACGTTCATTCTACCAAGTGAACCCTGAACAGACAGAAGTCCTTTACGGGCAAGCACTTGAATATGCACAGTTGACAGGAAACGAATCCGTCATCGATGCATATTGTGGTATTGGTACAATCTCGTTGTTCCTCGCACAAAAAGCAAAAGAAGTATACGGTGTCGAAATCGTTCCCGAAGCAATCGAAGACGCTAAGCGCAACGCAGAACTGAACGGCATTGATAATGCTTATTTCGAAGCAGGTCCTGCTGAAGTCGTGATTCCAAAATGGTATGCAGACGGCAAGCGATTCGATGTATTTGTTGTCGATCCGCCGCGCAAAGGTTGCGACGAAGAGTTGTTGAAAACGATTCTGGAGTTTAAACCGAAGCGCGTGGTTTACGTATCGTGTAACCCAGGAACGCTTGCGCGGGATTTACGGATCCTTGAAGATGGCGGTTATCGTACACAGGAAGTGCAGCCTGTTGATATGTTTCCACATAGTTCACACGTTGAGTGCGTAGCGTTGCTAGAACTTGCTTAAATAAAAAGTAGACGTGCCCGAGAATTGATAGTGAATTCACGGGCTTTTGTCTTAATATAATACAATCGGGAAGTATAAAAAATAGATGATGTAATTAAATGTATAAGGAAGATGCCAGACATGAAAGTTGAAATTGAAAATGAAATTATAGAATTTAATGTTCAGTATGGAAAAAGAGAGAAGCTAACCATTCATATAGATTCGTTTGGTTTCATAACTGTTAAAGTACCTAAAGACACAAGTGAAGAAATTATTATCAGTGCTATAGAAAGTCGAGCGAAAAAGATATTGGAGAAGATACACGAAATTGCAGTAGCTCGAGAAACCCCTAAAAAAAGAGAGTATCATGCTCAAGGGAAGTTCTTATATCTTGGAAAGGAGTGTTTTCTCCAAGAGTTGGTAGATTGTAGCGAATTAAATGAAGATGTGCTTAAAAGAAAGCTTAAGAAGTTTTATATTAATAGCTGCAAGACTGTTATAGGAGAACGGATAAAAATTTATCAAGAACAATTGAAAGTTAAACCTAAAATCATTGAAATAATAGAGTCTAAGGCGAAGTGGGGAAGTTGTAGTTCCGATAAAAAACTAACATTTAATTATCGTCTAGCTATGGCCCCAATTGAAGTTATTGATTATGTGATAATCCATGAACTATGTCATATACTTCATATGAATCATGATCGTTCGTTTTGGAGACGTGTTGGAAGCATTATGCCAGATTATAAAGAGAAGGAAGCGTATTTGGATAGGCATGGACATTCAATGTCACTTTAAAAACACTTTTATAGAATAAAAAGATACCTAGTTCTGAAGCAAATGGGAATTGTTTCAGAACTAGGTTTTTTCATGAAAGAACTGGTTTACCAAAAGAATGCTGATGCTAGAACGATCCCCGTGATCGCACCAAGTGCAATACCAAATCCGAAATTCCTTCTACCATATCCACCAAAACCATATCCATATCCACCAAGACCACCAATCGGTCGAATCCATACCATATTTCTATTTAATCTAGTAATCTCGCCCGTATGAACGCGGCCATCACGACAAGTAATTCTCACAGTTTTACCTTGATATCTGGAGCAAACATTATAAAAGTCAGTTTGAGACATTTTTTATCCTCCTTTCAAACATATTTACTTACTTACAAGCATGTACTGATAGGATATGGTGAAAATACTATTCTGTAATAGATAAACGTCTAGTCCCGTACTAATATATATTGTTGTGATTAGTTAAGTTGAAGTATTGAATCTAGCTTATAACGGAGCGAAGGCTACCCCTAGCGCCGCAACGTTCAATGGGATTCTTTATTTCCACTGGATAAATAAATTATAAAAGGATGAGGAAATCGTCGGTTATCCAAACGCATACATGGCTCTATGAGTTTTTTAAAGCATGTGTAGAACAATCGAGCAAGAGTCCATGTTTTTGGCAATGTGAAATACTTTGTGTGCCACTTGTAAAGTCATTTCCTGAAATTAGCCCCGAAGAATTGCAATATGAACTTCTAAACCATGGCTTATTTGATCCAATTGAATGGACTGACATAGAAAAACAAGTGAGGGAAATGGAGAAACAAAGCGTCTGGCAAATTGTTGATGAGGAATATCAGTTTTTAAAAGGTTTATGGCAAGGTCCAGAGATATCCATCTATATTTTTCCGATAAGTAAAATGAAACTTAAAGAGGAAGAGCAAGCACCATCTAAAAATGGCGTAGCATATAAAGGAGGGTTGTTTTTATTTTTAACTGAAGGACTCGTAAGAGAAGAAATAAAGGCTTTATTTGCACATGAATACAACCATGTTTGTCGATTAAACTATTTAGGGATAGAATCTACCAAAATATCTTTAAAGGAATCGCTAGTTATAGAAGGTTTAGGGGAGTTTGCTGTCAAAGAATTATACGGTGAAAAATGGATGGCTCCATGGACAAATCTGTATTCACTTGAAAGATCTATCAAAGTGTGGAATGAACACTTTATTCAACAACTGAACTTGATGGGGGTAGGGAACCATCAAACCTTTTTATACGGAAATGGCAAAAGTAGACTTCCCAAATGGATTGGATATCATATAGGTTTTCAAATTATTGATACCTACAAAGAAAAGAATGGACCATTTAACGATTATGAGTTATACCGAAAGTCCTCCGATGAACTGATTGCAGGTTCTATCTTTCCGGAGAGTAAGTTGTACTAATCTCAAAAGATATCTGTAATAAAACAATCTTATTCCTAGATAGTTATCTAGGAATAAGATTGTTTTGAGTTTATGGTAAATAACACCGAAACACACGAAAGCCGATGAATTCATGGTATTGAGAAATGAAACGGTTATGCTCATCCCATAAATCATAGAAGTCGATAGGTATGTTTCCAGACGGATTTATATCTTTAATATCAGTTTGGATTAGGTCAGCTGGGGTGTCAATTATTTCTATTTGTGTAAACCCAGCTTGTTGTATTTTCGCTATCCATTCTGATTCATTTAAAATTTCATTAACACCGTACAGGCTGCAAGCTTTTTTCTGTAATTCTTCCGATAGGGATTGTTCAGCAGTCATTTCAATCAAAATCATACGACCGCCACTTTTTAATAATCTGGAGAGTTCGCTTAATGTACTGGGGATATTAGTGAATGTGATAACAGATTCTGCAATTAGTAAATCAAAGGAATTGTCGTGAAGCTCGAGTTTTTGAGCGTCACCTTCAATTACTAAAACAGATGAACTATTATTCTCGAAGCGTTCTCTAGCCTTTTTTAACATAACCGGATGATTATCTACTGCTGTAACTTTACAATTGAATGTTAGGGCTAAGAATTCGGCTGTTTGACCGGTACCGCAACCGATATCCAACACAGATTCAAAAGGTTGAATGTTTTCGTTCATCAGTATGGACTGCGATAAAGAAAACCCACCAGGATGCGCACCACCAATTCCAAAATAAGCTACTAAGTCTAGATAGTTATTTAACAATCGATACTCCCCTAGTCTACCTTTGTTTTCGGTTTAGCAATAGCCATAGCCATCATCGTCAAAGCAATTTCCTATGAAAGCAGCTCCAACAATAATTAGTAGGATAAATAAAACAACAATTAACGCAAAGCCCGATCCATTCCCGCTGTATCCAACGTTCTTATCTATACTTGAAGACATTTTATCCCTCCTTCTATTTCTATTAATAGAGTATGAGTGAGATTAGAGAATCACAGGGCTAAAGCAAAGAATTTTATCTGGACCTTTGATGTTGAAATAAAGAACCTCGAGGTAGCCGCTCCTGCGCTGGGGTGTTCACTATTAAGGGAGTTGATTCAGAATGTGGAATTTATACCGCTTGGCGCTCTGGGGATGCCTCTGGCCATGAGCCTGGATTTACGCTTCGCATCCAGTCTCACGGCTTCGGCTACCCCTTTGCCGCGCCTGCGCTGGAGTGTACATTATTGAGAGAGTTGTAATTCGGAGATGTATAGCATGAGATTGTAATGTGATTACTATTTGATACTAAATTAATTCAAGAAAGACGCATTATAGATTGCAGGTCTTATCCTCAATAACGAAAAACGCTTTCTTACATAGACCATCCAGCGAAGGCGCAACTTCGTGGTAGCCGAAGCGATAAGACTGAAAGAGATCTTCTTTCTGGCTTATCGCGGGAGGCATCCACAAAGCGCTGCAGCGGTATTAGCAGGATTTCTGAATCGTTCCCTGTATAAGAACTGTTATTATTTACATTCGCTCGGTATAAGATTTAAACCATTTAAAATATGAAAAAGGGATCTTATTCAGTAGAATAGGATCCCTTTTAACATATTTTCACACGAACTTTGCTCTCTATTTTTCATTTTGTATTAAGTGTCTTTTTTGTGGAATCCAATAAACAATCAGACCTTAAGGGCTAACAGGGGGTTCCATGACAGTTAATGTCCGGTTGACTGTGTCCATATTTAAAGTAGCACCGATAGGAATTGTTGCTTTATATGTGCCGTGTGCAGTTGCCAGGTTGCTCATGAGAGGCTTGCCTAAGGGAACTAGAAAATCATTGATAAGATCTGTATATGATTTTCCATACGCAATCTCACAATTTGTGCATTCCCCCATAATAATTCCAATGCATTCGTCAAACTTCTTCGCTAAGAACAGGTGGTTTAGATATCTGTAAACAGTGTTAATGGGCTCGTGTGTCTCTTCCAGTACGAGAATTTTACCTGCTGTATTGATTTCAAAAGAGGTCCCTAAAGTTCCGATGAAAGAAGTTAAATTACCTCCAACAACTGGACCCGTTACATTTCCTTGAACGTTACCAATCAACGTCATACCTGGTGGGTTTTTTATTTCCCAAGGGGCGGTTAATGTTGAAGTTGCTTGGAAGAATTGGTTGAAATTATAGGAAGGGGTATTCGAGTTAAAGTCAAGTAGAAGGAGGCTTTGAAACGTTATTAAGTCCGCATATTCATATAATGCATTTAGTAATATCGTAATGTCACTGTAGCCTGAAACAATTTTTGGGTTTTGTGAAATTACAGAAAAGTTGAGGAAAGGGAGAATACTTGCTACCCCTACACCGCCTCTCGAAGGTAAAATCCACTTCACATCCTGATTCAAAAACATTTGCATCAAATCTGATGCCATTTCTTGAGGCGTTGCTGCTAGGAATCCAGACGCTGAATAGACATGTTCCCCAACAAGCACTTTATACCCCATTCTCTTTAAGGTAGCAATTCCGGCGTCTATTCTACTAGCTGCCAATGGACTTCCTAACGTAACAATGCCTACAGTATCTCCTTTTTGTAATTGAGGTGGTCGTATAGCGATATTTTTCGGCTCCCTTCAAGAAAATCTGGACGCAATTGCGACGAGACGTAATTGATTAAAATGAAAGTGTGATGGAATGCGAAAAATCTTGTCTATTTGTCCAGGCGAGATGAATTGTTGGACATGAGCTAGTAATGTACCTGTACAAGTATAGAAAATGAAAAAGGAGGTGCACAAAATGAATCAAATCAAAGCATTTACAAATGTTCAAGCTGCAATGAATTTAGCTAACACGGGTGAAGACATTCTCGGAGGTCTAGTTATTCTTACGGCTGTAGTCACTGAATTCGCTCTTGCAGATCTAATATTTGCTGAAGCAGGAAAAATCGAGGAAGCAGTTGAAAACAACGCAAATGTTGGAGATCTAATAAGTCTGGATCAATCTGTAGCTAATGTATTGGACCAAGTATGTTGTATCGAAAAACAAATCGTTGAAAAGATTAAACAAGGCAGATATATCATGAACGGTGTAGCACCTTACTAAAAAAACGTAGTTGAATAATGCATCCATCAATATAACGCACATTATATAGGTGAACTGCATAAAAGAAAAACATTTACACATGCCAACTTCTGAAAAAGTTGGCATGCTTTTTTAAACCACATAGCTACATAAAAAAGATTAAACTATGTATATACATAAATCGAAGGAAAGTTTAATAGGAACGGTATCTTCCGTATCTATAGTCTGGTAGCACTAGATGTACTGCGTTATGTATTTGTATTATAACCTATGCGAGAAGTAAGCAAGATGTGCTTCTTTTCACTAATATTTTGAACCTAAGTAATACATCTAAATGACTCAACATATATCTTTTATCCTGTGCTAAAAATAACGTTTGCAGGACCTTTCGCATATGATATAATAAATGAAAAGAATGGTCTGAATAATCAGTATTCACCATTTGCTGTGGGGTTATGACTATGGGAGAGGTAAAGAAAAGGAAATTACTATTTATTTTTGGATGTATATGTATGTTGCTTCTAGTAGGTTACGAGGCTAGGCCTTTCTATCATGCAGAGTTGAAAGGAATGATTAGTATTGCACACAGGGGTGCGGCTAATTTTGCGCCGGAGAATTCGCAAGCTGCTTTTCAAAAAGCAATAGAGCTTGGAGCAGACTTCTTAGAATGTGACGTTCACCTATCGAAGGATGGTGAGCTAATAATAATACATGATGACAAAGTGGACAGGACTACAAATGGGAAGGGCTATGTGAAAGATTTTACACTTGCCGAATTAAAAGAATTGGATGCAGGAGGGAAATTTCACGCATCTTTTGCAGGTGAACAAATTATGACTCTTGATGAATTGTTAGACGAGTTTTATGGGCAAGCCGGCTTGTTAATAGAGTTAAAAAAACCGTTAATGTATCCAGGAATGGAAGAGAAAGTAGTAGCCTTGCTAAATGAATATAAGGATTTGAACAGCATTATTGTACAATCGTTCGATATGGAATCGATGAGGAAAATGACGACATTGCTTCCTGAATTAGAAGTGGCAATTCTTATGAAGCCATCTATTCAAAATGTGTCTTTCCAAGAGATAAATGATATGACTTCTTTTGCAACATATATTAATTTCAATGTCTCATATATCAATAAGCGTGTGATTAATGAAATACATAATCAGGGTGGAAAAGTATTAGTTTGGTCTACGAAAAACCAGAGATGGGTGGACAAAGCCTATCAATACAATGTGGACGGTATAATAACAGACTTTTCAATCTGGCCGATTGAAGGGCCAATTCGCTTAGTGCAAGACTAATATAAGATGGGAATTTAAATCCAGTACATACCTATATAAGAGGGAGTACTGGATTATTTATTTGTCACACCTATCTGGCTTTCTTGACAATGAAAAACAGGAGCCCTACACTTATGAGTAGAAAAGATAGTTGGAGGACAAAATGACAAATCATACTTTCATACCAATCATTATAGGAACAGACATGAATGCTTACAACATGGCTATTTCATTCCATGAGGAGTACGGCATTAAACCGATTTTAGTGGGAAAAGAACCTTTATCATTCACCAGTTTAAGTTCAATTATTAAAAAGATAGAACTCAATCCGAAACTTCCAGAAAAAAAAGTGTTTGTTAGTTTTTTGAAAGAAGTTGCAGTCAAATACGCCGAACCTGGAAAGAGAATGCTCCTTATTGGAACGAATGATCTTTACGTACGAATGATTATTGAAAATGCGGAAGAGCTGAAAAGTGATTTCGTGTTTAATTACATACCGGAACCGCTTATGAACGATGTACTTGTCAAATCAAATTTCTATAAGTTGTGTGCTGAACATGGCATTGATGCACCGGCAACTTATTATTATTCTTGCCAAGACGACAAGGCATTCACGGAAAAGGTCATGTTTCCGATTATTATTAAGCCTAGCAACGGTGTTGAGTATTATAAGCATCCGTTTACAGGTATGGAAAAAGTGTACAAAGTCGATTCCTACGATGAAATTCAAGTCGTAATAGAGAAAATCAAAGCAAGTGGCTACAAGGAAGATTTAATTATCCAGGACTATATTCCAGGCGACGACACGTATATGTGGGATTCTGTTTTTTACATGAACAGTCGTGGTAAAGCCGAACTGATTACTTTTGCACAAGTCGTACTGCAAGAGCATACTGTAACGGCAATCGGGAATTATACAGCACTCATCACACGATACAACGAAGAAATGATGATGAAGTTAAAAGGATTCCTCGAAGCACTGAACTACGTAGGGTATGCGAACTTCGATTTGAAGTATGATGAGCGGGATGGCAAGTTCAAAGTGTTTGAAGTGAATATAAGACAAGGACGATCAAGTTACTATATCACTGCTTGTGGACATAATATGGCAAAGTATCTAGTCGATGATGTCATTCATGGGCAACAGAAAGAACTAACACTACTCAATGAAAACTTTCTGTTCACCGTAGTACCTAAAATTGTACTTAAGAAGTTTGTGAAAAACCCAAAAGTACTTAAACACGTAAAAAAATTACTTCGAGCTGGTAAATATGGCAATCCCTTGTTTTATAAAAAGGATCGTCACTTCAAGCGTAAAATTTACCTATTTCTTAGACAGGTTAATTACTATCAGAAGTATAAAAATAGTACATGGTGAAAAAATCCCCTATGCCAGCGTATAGGGGATTTTTGTTATGTTGTTGATATATCTGAATAGTCGATATATAATCAAGAGAAAAGGAGAATGCTTGAAAATGAGGAAATACCTCAAGGAATTTGTTGCTTTTCCTGATGTTGCGGTAATGATAGTTATTTTGTTAATTTGTGCCTCTTTTACGGTTCCGAATGTACTCCATATTTGGACGTGGGTTGCAATGGGTGTGGGATTGCTAACCTATGCGACGAGTGAATATATGGTCCACCGGTTTTTGTTTCACATTAAAACGCCAGAAAATCCATTTTTGCTAAAGACAATCAAGCGGCTGCATTATGATCATCATGTAGAACCAGATAATCTTAAATTATTGTTTTTACCGTTATGGTTTAGCGTGCCAGGATTTATCTTTTATTCTTTAATTTTTTACTTGATTACAAAGAGTATCATCTTGACGATGGCATTTTCGACTGGATTGGTTGCTTATTTCCTTTTTTATGAGTGGAAACATTATGTTGCCCATAGACCCATACAGCCCCGGACGAAAATGGGGAAAAACATTAAAAAACATCATCTACTGCATCACTTTAAAAATGAAAATTACTGGTTCGGCGTTACGCATAGGTCATTCGATAAAACACTGGGAACATTTAAAGAGAATAGCGAAGTTGAAAAGAGTCTCACTGCACGTAATCTAGAAAACAGGATGTAAGGAGGATGTTTGAAACAAACGTGATTTCAAGCAACATGGTAAACACCACTATAAACTTCCGCTTTTCGCAGCTGTAAAAAATATATCATACGTAACGATTAACTTTTTGCCGGCCGGAACAACTCCGATAGCCGGCATTTTTAAATGACATTGTTTTATGATTAGGTAATTGAGGTAAACTAAGACTAAAGGCTAAAGATAGGCGGGTAGACATACGATGTTAGATAATAAATTGAAGAAACTTCAAAAAGATTGGTTAGATGAAGCAACAATTACTGCTATGCAGGAAAAGATGAGCAGTGGGGATTTGTCATCCGAAGAACTTACATACATGTATATTGATACAATTTCAAATAGGAATAGAAATATAAATGCAGTACTGGAATTGAACTTGGAAGCTGTTCAGATTGCAAAGGCACTTGATGTAGAAAGGCTTGAAATAGGACCGCGCTCACTCCTCCACGGCATTCCGGTTCTTTTGAAAGACAATATGGGAACGAAGGATAGAATGCATACAAGTTGTGGATCTCTTGCATTCAAAGATTTCTATGCCGCTGATGATGCATTTTTAGTGAAGAAATTACGTGCGGCGGGAGCGGTTATTCTAGGAAAGACGAATATGACAGAATGGGCGAATTTTATGTCTGACCGGATGACGAATGGTTGGAGCTCGCGTGGGGGACAAGTGAATAATCCCTATGGTTTATTCGATGTCGGGGGATCGAGTTCGGGTGCAGGTGCAGCTATTGCGGCGAATATGGGGGCCGTGGCAATCGGCACGGAGACAACAGGGTCAATCCTCAATCCGTCAGCCCAGAACTCGCTTGTCGGTCTCAAACCAACTGTTGGTGCGATTAGCCGAACTGGGGTGATACCACTATCTAATACGCAAGATACACTAGGACCAATGGCGAGGACTGTAAGAGACGTGGCTATTACATTTAGTCTGCTAATCGGTTCAGACCAGGAAGACTCTGCAACTGCTGGCGCGTCCAGTTTAGACGAAGTCGATTGGATGTCTATCCTCGATACCAGGGCGCTAGAAGGTGTCCGTCTTGGCGTTGCCCGTTCAATTTTTGAACGGGAAGCGTCGACAGAACGTTTGTCTTTATTTGACATGGCACTCAAAAAACTTGAAGAAGCAGGCGCTGTGATTATCGATGCTATCGACTTGGGTACAATGGAAAATGACCTTGGCTACAACGTACTTCTTTACGAGTTTAAGGCATCTTTGAACGCTTATCTGGGAGGAACACCAGCGACAAACTCGATTCGCACATTGGCAGACATCATCCGTTTCAACAATGAACACGCAGATGAGACATTGAAATTCGGTCAAGTAATGTTGGAGAAGGTTGAGAGGACAAGCGGGACACTAACGGAACGTGCTTATATCGAGGCGCTTCTTCGGAATCGTCATCTAGCGGGTGATATTGCACTTGGAAAAGTGTTTGAAGAGCACGATATTCAAGCGCTGGTTTTTCCACAAGATCATGGATGCAGTTTCGGAGCGGCAGCGGGCTTTCCGTCCATTACGGTCCCAGCGGCTTATACAGAAGTAGGCGAGCCATTCGGTATAACGTTTTCAGGTAAAGCATTTACTGAGCCGGAGCTTATAGGTTTTGCTTATGCATTCGAACAGTTAGTCAACGCAAGACGAAAACCTTAAACAGTTTTGTCAGAAATAGAGTCTCCAAGGGCCTCTTATGATAAACTGAAGAGATTAGAGTGAAAGTAGGGATAATGATGTCCTTCTTAGAGAATTTTGACGATATGATTAAAGAAAAATGGAAATTTGAATATGAAATGCCCATCCAGGAAAAAATGATTCCAGAAATGATTGCAGGCAAAGATATCGTGGCAGAATCACCGACTGGTTCGGGTAAGACACTTGCATTTGTACTACCGCTTCTACAATTGGTCGATGGCGATAAAAAACAGACACAGGCATTGATTATTACACCTTCTCAGGAGCTGTCGATGCAAATCGTCAACGTCATCAGAGAATGGGTGACAGGGACGGGTATTACTGTGACACAATTAATTGGCGGGGCTAATATGCAGCGTCAGATTGAACAGTTGAAGAAAAAACCGACAATCGTTGTTGGAACACCCGGTCGTTTGGCTGAACTCATTAAAGTGAAAAAATTAAAAATGCACGATATCCGTCACATCGTACTCGATGAAGGCGATCAGCTGCTAGCGCGTGATCATCGCGTTATCGTGAAAAGTATGATTGAGGCGGCAAATCCGGAAAGACAAGTTGTTGCCGTATCTGCAACAATAACAGATGAAATTGAAATTGTTGCTAGCAAGTTTATGAATAATCCAATTCGTATCCAAGTTGGCCCGGAAGAAATGCCGAAGTCAGGTACCGTCGTTCATTCATTTGTGAAGACAGATGCACGGGACAAAACAGATGTATTGCGTGGGATTTCTTATTTGAAGGGAATTCGTGCTCTTGCATTTATTAACAATGTGGATCAGCTTCGCATGAAAGAAATGAAGCTCAAGTATAACGAAGCACCAATAGCAGTCCTTCATTCAGAAATGACGAAATTTGAAAGACAGCAAACATTGGAAAGTTTCCGTAAAGGTGAATTACAGATTTTAATAGCAACTGATTTGGCTGCACGAGGACTGGATATCGATGGCTTAACGCACGTTATCCATGTAGACGTGCCACATACAGTTGAACAGTACTTGCACCGCTCGGGTAGAACAGGACGTGCAGGTGGTGATGGAGAAGTATTGACGCTATTATCATATGCTGAAGAACGCGATTACCGAAAACTGACAAAAGGTATTAAAACGGTTCAAAAAGTATGGTATAAAGGCCATCTTGCAGAAGGCAATTCGAAAACAATTGGACTTCCCAAAAAGAAATGAAAAAAGGCTGTCCCCGTCAACCCAGCTACATTGGATTGACGGGGAACAGCCCTTTTTTGTTATTAGAGTTGTGTCAGTATAATTGGTTCACCTTTTGTAACGATAATCGTATGCTCGATTTGTGCAACGAGCGACTTGTCAGGTGTGATGAAGGTCCATCCGTCCCCAGACTCGATGATATGCTCTGCTTTTTCAGAGATAAAGGGCTCGACCGCTAGAACCATGCCTTCTTTCAGAAGTGTCTTATCCCAAGCGTCGTAATAGTTGAGCACATGGGATGGTTCTTCGTGCAATGCTTTACCAATGCCATGACCAGTCAAGTTCTTGATGACTTTCAAGCCATGTTCTTTTGCTTCGCGTTCAACCGCTTTTCCAATTTGGTTTAAACTGGAACCGGCTTTGACCTTCGTCATTGCACGCTCAAATGCACTTTTAGCTACATCACATAATTGCTGTTTCTTTTCATCAGGCGTACCGACGACAAAAGAAATACCAGTATCAGCGAAGTATCCATTATATGAACCGGAGACATCGATGTTAACGAGATCTCCATCTTCTATAATGCGGGAACCTGGCATGCCATGCGCAACTTCACTGTTGACGCTAATGCATGTATTTCCAGGGAAGTCATATTCTGCAATCGGTCCTGAAATTGCGCCTTTCTCTTTGAAGAGACGTCCGCCTATGTCATCAATTTCTTTTGTTGTTTTACCGGGGATTGTCGCTTCTTTCATCACGTCTCTGATTTCGGCTACAATTTTGCCGATTTTTTTTAAAGCTTCAATTTCCTCTACCGTTTTTGCAATCATTATTTCCAAGTCCTTTCTACCGTGCATTCTTTTCTATATCATACTATATCATAATAAACAGAACAAAAAAGTCTACAAACCATAAAAATGTTTGTAGACCATCTTATTATCTTCTTGGTTTTAATGTACCTGATGTTTTTTTATTTGACATGGCTTTTTTCACAACCGGGTAGATAATGGGCGCCCATTTCATAGCGGTTTTTAAAAGTTTTCCAATTTTCATAAATAATCACTCCTAGTGAAAGCATATATTTATCATTTTCCCGAAATAGAGGTTTAGTAAACATTCATCTCAATACCTTAACACCTTGAAAAACATTCCATACTAGAATGGCCATAAGCAGTAGTCCATAGATAAGCATGAATAAGAATGGCGTAAGTTGCCAAAATCCGAAGTTTGTGCTCGGCATTCCATTGATACTTTCCGTAAAGGAAAACATTGAAAAAGAAAATATGACAATTGTAGCAATAAGGAGGATGACAGGAACAAGGTGTGAAACTAAAGAACGTTTTGCATGGGATTTCACTTCTCGATCATCTGTAACAAAATAAACAATGATGGGAAGAAGCAAAGGGGAGAAGAAGACACTAAAATAGCATAGAGCAGCTAATAGTTTACTGTTTGTCATGTAGATTCCTCCGTTCAACTTTTACTATATAGGAAAATCACTATGTTTGTTAATCATCTTGCTTATAGGATTACCCTCCTATACAATGAAATAGACATTTGAATAACTTTAACCACAAGGGGTGCCTGTTTTGGCTGAGATTGGACATGAAGTTCTGACCCTTAGAACCTGTAAGATTATTCTTGCGTAGGAATGTGGATGGAAACTGACATATTTGATGTCCCATTCTATCCGGGATGTCTTTTTTTTATGCCCACATCCTACGCTACAACTAGGTAGGAGGAGAATTTGAGATGGATAGGAAAAGACTTCAATTATTACTTGAGGTTGCTATTTTAGGAGCAATTTCTTTTGTTCTAGATAAAATCGGATTTTCAATGCCTCAAGGCGGATCGGTTACGTTGTCAATGCTACCGGTAGTTGTTATGGCATTCCGTTGGGGAATTGCAGGGGGTATGCTTACAGGTTTTGTAAGTGGACTGCTGCAGTTGGTAACAGGGGGCTATGTATTAAACCCTGTTCAAGCGGCGCTCGATTATTTCGTGGCTTATGCCGTTGTGGGTCTGGCAGGCGTAACACTAGCTTGGCTGTTAAGTAGTAAAACGAAAGGTAAGAAAGGTTCAGTGGTTGCCGCAATCGTCATTGGGACAATCATAGGGGGGCTTCTCCGATACCTGATTCACTTCATCGGTGGCATTGTGTTCTTTGCTTCCTATGCGCCTGAAGGACAGCCTGTCTGGTTATATTCTCTTGTTTATAACGCTTCCTATATGATCCCTGCAATTATATTGACGGCAATCGTTGCATCCATATTATTTACTACAGCACCCAGGCTACTTGAGCCTAAATAAGAAACCGCCGTCCTTCCTTATGGAAGAATGGCGGTTTCTTATTTGGTTGCAAGCGATTTTCTATTGATGACCATGAAGCCGATAATGGTGGCTGCAAGAAACAGAGCTGCGGTAGTAACAAATAACTCATTTATACCATTTTTTACAGCGATACCGATAAATACCCAAACAAAGACGAGAGCTAGAGAAATATCTGCATAATGGTATAGGTAATGAAGAGCAATTGCAGTAGCAATGGTCAAGTAAATGACGGTCCATAATGGGGTACTTAATCCCAATCCACTCCACTCATGCAAAGTGAGGACATAACTGATATTTGTAATTGCTGCGACAAAAGTCCATCCAAGATAGACTGCAATTGGAACCCTACCGAAAAAGGAATTATCTTTTTTGGAGTAGGTAAAATAAATGGACAATAGCGCTAACAGAAGTCCTAATATGATAACAATCGTCCATTCAAAATAACCGAAATGCCAAAGTAGAATCCAAGCGACATTAAAAAGACAGCTGATTACAAAAAAAACTGCTCTACGGTTGAACAATGCGTGTTCAACGTTTGCCTTATTCCGTATGAAGCCATATAACCAGAAAGCCATTAGCATATATATAACTGCCCATATTGAAAAGACATAATCAGCTGGTGTAAATAATACCGGTAAACTATTTGAGATTTCACCAGTTGTTTTTCCATTGATAGGTAATATATTTGCAGTTGCGTTGACAACAATAACTGCAATGAGTGAAAGTACCATGAGTAGTATTCTAAACATATTTAAATCCCCCTACTGAATAGTATACAGAGGAAAGCTGGACCCTGCGAAGGAAAGTATGAACCTTCCGTCACAATTGCATAATTTCGCATACCGAAGATTCATGTTATAATTAGATGGTGTTTTTAGAAGATTTAGAATGAAGTGAAGGGGGAATTAATATGGCGCTTAAAAAATATTCGGAAGTCTGGGATCTTGACGTTTTCTTCAAAGGTGGAAGTGAATCAAACGAATTGCGGACACACTTAGATGGTGTAAAGGAGAAAATCAGTTCGTTAGAAGAAACAGCTTCAAAATTTCCAGTTCCCCAGTCTGCAACCGATTCACAAGCCGTTGCAAATCTTATTGAATCACTGGTTGACGCAGCACTTAATATGTCGCAGGCAGGCGCTGTCATTGGCTGTTTTCTCGCGGCTGACACGACTGATAAAAAAGCATTGCAACTGCAAGGGGAAACGGCTTCACTAGGGGCACGCTTCTCAACAGTCTGGCTTATCATTCAACAAACACTTGCTAAAGCTGATGAAGATACATGGAATGGGCTTATGGTATCAGATGAATTAAAAGAATTTGCATTCGTACTGAATGAATGGCGCAAAGAAGTGGAATTGAAATTGTCCGAAGAAGAAGAAAGTATTATCACTTCTTTGAGTGTAGATGGTTATCATGGGTGGGGACAATTGTACGATATGTTGGTCGGTGATATTAAGATAAAAATTGAACTTGACGGAGAAGAAAAAGAACTTTCTGTAGGGCAGGCGAATAATCTAAGTTCACATGCAGATGCATCCATACGAAAACATTCATTTGAAGCATTGGAAGAAGCATGGCAAGGAAAAGAAGACTTTTTTGCATCTGCCTTAAATCATATCGCAGGATTTAGACT
Organism: Sporosarcina sp. Y838; assembly: GCF_056786515.1. Classification (NCBI taxonomy): domain Bacteria; kingdom Bacillati; phylum Bacillota; class Bacilli; order Caryophanales; family Caryophanaceae; genus Sporosarcina; species Sporosarcina sp. Y838. The sequence continues at coordinate 47,426 of NZ_JBXCJD010000010.1, forward strand.
GGAAGTATACAAGAAACGCGGCTGGGATTCCGTATTGAAAGAACCCTTGCTCCGCAATCGAATGAGTGAAAAGACGCTCGATGCAATGTGGGGAGCAATTGGCGAAAATAAAGCGCCTTTCGTGGAATACTTGAACGCCAAAGCGAGAATGCTAGGTACTGATAAGATGAACTGGTATGACATGGATGCACCGGTTACAACATCTACAAAGAAGATGACCTATCAGGAAGGAGCAGAATTCATATTAAAACACTTTGGTGAATTCGGTCCAGAACTTGAATCATTCTCACGAATTGCGTTTGAAGAGAGTTGGATAGAGGCGGAAGACCGACCAAATAAACGACCGGGTGGATTCTGTACAGGTATGCCGATGTCAGAGCAATCACGTATCTTTATGACTTATAGTGGAACAATGTCGAATGTTGCGACGCTTGCACATGAACTTGGTCATGCATTCCATTCTTATGCGTTGCGTCCTGTTCATTGGATGAATCGACAGTATGCAATGGGAGTGGCCGAAACGGCTTCAACATTTGCGGAAATGATTGTTGCGGATGCTGCAGTTAAAGCGGCTGAAACAAAAGATGAAAAGATCGCTTTGTTAGAAGATAAAATTCAGCGAAGCGTTGCATTCTTTATGAATATCCATTCTAGATTCCTCTTTGAAACAAGGTTCTATGAAGAACGGAGAAATGGAAATGTTCCTGCCGCAAGGTTGAATGAGTTAATGGCAGAAGCGCAGAAAGAAGCTTATGGAGATGCCCTTGATACGGTACACCCACATTTCTGGGCCTCGAAACTCCATTTCTATATTACAGGAGTACAGTTCTACAATTTTCCGTATACGTTTGGTTATTTGTTCTCCTTGAGCATTTATGCAAAAGCTCTGGAAGTTGGAGAAGGATTTGAACAAAAATATATAGCGCTTTTACAGGATACTGCAATTATGAGTGTTGAAGATCTTGCGATGAAACATCTTGGAGAAGATATTTCAAAACAAGCGTTTTGGGAAAAAGGTGTAACATTGTGTATTAAAGATGTTGAGGAGTTCTTGGAACTTACTTCGGTAAAAGGGTGAATATGAATTGATTTTGCTTGAAGGGCAAACCTGTTACTTACGGATATTGACTGAAGATGATGCTTTTATATTTACAGAGTTACTTAGCGCTAATAGAGAATACTGGTCCATTTTTGAACCGCGGCACGAAAGTAGTTATTTTACTGTTGCTGTTCAAAGGGATAAAATCAGAGAGGCGATTTATCAGATGAGGGACCGCAGAGAATACAACTTCGGCATCTTTAATTCGACAACGAGTCAACTGATTGGACATATCTCGCTTTATGGTATTAAAAGACTTCCTTTCTCCAGTGGTTTTGTTGGATATTCAATTGATGAATATTCAACAGGCAGAGGGATAGGCACAGAGGCTGTTCGACTAGTCACTGCTTTTGCTATCGAAAAAGTTGCATTGCATCGGGTCGAAGCATATGTATCGCCGCGCAATAGCGGATCGATAAAAGTGCTAGAGAGGTCCGGATACTATCAGGAAGGTTTACTGCGTAAACTTCTTTACATCAATGGTGTCTGGGAAGATCATTATATCTACGCAATAATTGAAAATGATTTTTGAAAGGGAAAGACCGCTTTGCGGAAACTTACTTCTAAAATAAGAAGCCGATTCCTGTGAAATAGGAATCGGCTTTTGTCTATTTCCCGGGAAATAGGTCGAAATTATTATTATTATTCCGCGTTGAATTTATAACCATCTATAATGATGTCAAGTTTCCCAGTGTCAGGATGGACAACAAGTCCATGTATGGCAACTTTTTTATCCATAAGGGGGTGGTTCCGAACAGCATCGACACTTATCTTAACACTTTCGGTCACATCTCCAAAACCGTGTAGCCACTCTTCCATATCAACGCCAGAGTATCTAAGGGTGTTAAATATGTTTTTATCAATACCACGGTCTACCATTTTCTCTATGAGATTAGTTGTATCGACTGCACTCATTCCGCAATCATGATGGCCAACAATGTAAACCTCATCCGCCTGCAAATTATAAACGGCTACAAGGAGGCTCCTCATAATACCGCCGAAAGGGTGGGTGACAACTGCTCCGGCGCTTTTGATAACTTTGGCATCGCCATTTTTTAAATTCATTGCTTTAGGCAGCAATTCAGTTAATCTTGTATCCATGCATGTTAATATTACAATTCGTTTGTCGGGGAATTTAGTTGTTGCGTATTGTTCGTATTGCTTTTCATTAACAAACGTTTCATTGAAGTCAAGTATTTCCGATAGAATTGTCATTGTATTCTCCCTTTTCTATTAGGTTTTATTTAGTATAGATGAAAATATGTAAAAAGAAAAGAGTTGCCGACTGGCAACTCTTAGAACTTCGTTTCTGGTTTTGGATCAATTGTTGTAGAATCAGCGGATATCATAGACGTAGAAAGATAGTGCATTGTAAACAAGCATGCTATAGCCATGACAATTGCAAAACCGATAACTGTAGTGAACATTAAGCCCATATATATGACCCCTCTCTAAATTGATAATTTGATACTTTCTTTAGTATACAGTAAAAACCCATTTAAATTAAGAGGTTCATTAAATGTTTTTAGTAATTGTGACGTTTTTTAGAAAGCCCAGTTGCCTTTACGGAACACAGCTTCACTTGTTCCGTCATCAAAAATCCCATCTATATCCATCTCGTTGGAACCAATCATGAAGTCGACATGAGTAATACTTTGGTTTAAACCATTTTTTTCAAGATCTTCACGCGACATCGTTTTACCTCCCTCGATACAAAATGCATATGCACTGCCAAGAGCAAAGTGATTAGATGCATTTTCGTCGAACAGTGTATTATAGAAGAGTAGACCTGATTGCGAAATCGGTGATGCATGAGGGACGAGTGCCACCTCACCTAGATGTTTCGCGCCTTCATCGGTATCGATCAAGCGTTGCAATACGTCTTCACCTTGCTCAGCTGAAACAGCTGTTACACGTCCGTCTTTAAATGTTATTTTGAAGTTATCGATAATGTTTCCACCGTAGCTTAATGGCTTTGTGCTAGATACATAACCATTAACTCCTGTTTTTAAAGGAACAGTGAATACTTCTTCTGTTGGCATATTCGCCATGAAAGAATGGCCTTTTTCATTGACACTACCAGCTCCGCACCACAAGTGCCCTTCAGGTAATTCAACTAACAAGTCCGTGCCGGAAGATTTGTAATGGAGTTTTCGGAAACGCTTACCATTCAGATAGTCAACTCTGGCATGTAAGTTAGTATCGTGGGTAATCCACTCTTGTATCGGATCTTCCTTGTCTGTACGTACTGCTTTAAAAATGGCTGTCCATAATGCTGGAACCTGCTCTTCTTCAGAAAGTTCGGGGAATACTTTTGAGGCCCATGCTTTTGAAGGAGCGGCAATTACAGTCCAGCTGATTTTGTCGGATTGAACGTATTGACGATATTTGTCGAGTGCTTGACCAGTAGCTTTTTGGAAATCGCCTATGCGCGACGACTCAATACCTTTTAATAAGTCAGGGCTTTGCGAAATGATGCTCATGAACGCAGCGCCTTTTTCTGCGAGTTGTTCACGTTCCAAAACTTTCCACTCAGGGAATTCCGCAAAAGAATCAGTGGGTGCTTTTTCATAACGCAGTCGAGTGATTATATCATCTGACCAATCTACAAATACTTGACGTGCACCTGCATCGTAAGCGGCTTCAGTTACAAGTCGGACAAATTCCGCTGTTTCTGTAGAGGCACTGATATAAAGGTACTGATTAGGCTGAATATTGACTCCGACTTGAACTGCCAGATCGGCGTATCGAGATAGTTGTTTGTTAAATGTTGTCATGTGTAATGACTCCTTTCCTTATCTTCTTTATAGTATCAATTTGCAGATAGAACCTGCAACGAAAAGGTTACAGGAAGATAAATCTCATATATTTATTACTTGCACACTTCTAAAGAAAAGACTAAAGATGCCGAAATAAGAAGAAGAATGGAATATTTGGAGGGTCAACTATGGATTTGTCAACAGTACTAGGGCTCGTACTAGGGTTTGTAGCACTACTTGTAGGAATGTCGATGAAAGGTGTCCCGATAGAAAACTTATTTAATATGGCAGCTATATTGATAATCATTGTAGGGACATTGGCAGCAGTTGTAATTGCATTTCCTATGAACGAGTTAAAGCGTGTTCCAAAATTGTTCGGTATCCTTTTTAAGGAACAGAAGCTGGCCTCTGATTCTGACATAATCCGTATGTTTTCAGGCTGGGCAGATATTGCACGGCGTGAAGGGTTATTATCACTTGAAGCAAAAACCGACGACATTAATGATCCGTTTTTAAAAAATGGATTAAGTCTTGCAATTGATGGTCAAAACGCAGATTATATCCGTGATGTCTTGAGTGAAGAGGTAGAAGCGATGGAAGATAGACATTCTGCTGGAGCGCAAATATTCTCCCAGGCAGGAACGTACGCACCTACGCTTGGTGTGCTGGGAGCGGTGGTGGGTCTTATTGCTGCCCTTAGTAATTTGAACGATATTGACGCGCTTGGACAGGCGATTTCGGCAGCGTTCATAGCGACGTTGCTGGGTATATTTACGGGGTACGTGCTTTGGCATCCATTTGCAAATAAATTGAGACGTAAATCGCATGAAGAGGTAAGGCAGAAGAAAATGATGATTGAAGGAGTACTTTCAGTTCTTGAAGGAGAAGCTCCACGTGTTATCGAGCAGAAACTATCTTCTTATTTGTCTGCAGAAGAGCGCCGGAAATTAGCTGTTAAAAACAACGACGACAACAAGGAGGAGGGTAACTTTGTCGAAGAGACGTAAGAGGAAAAAGGATGAACCCCACATAGATGAGTCCTGGCTATTGCCATACTCCGACCTTATGACTCTTCTTCTCGCACTTTTTATTGTGTTATTTGCATCGAGTACGGTTGATGAAGAAAAGCTCAATCAAATGTCCGCGGTGTTCAGTCAAGTATTTGACGGTGGACAGGGTGTGATGGACAATTCGGCTCCCTCACCAGTTCCAATACCCAAGGACTCCAATAGCAAGAATGAAGAGAACTCATCATTTATAGAAGACCAGAAATCCCTAGGAGAAATTCAGGATAGAGTGGATGAATATATTGCAGTGAATGAATTGGAGAACCAATTTGAAACAAAACTGACTGATGAAGGTTTGCTTGTAACGATTAGGGATAGCATCCTTTTCACACCGGGAAATGCTGATATAGAAAAAGAGTATATTGGAATTGCAGATGATATTGCGAACTTGCTCGTTTTTGATCCACCGCGTCAAATCATTGTGACAGGTCACACTGATAATATACCGATTCAAAATACGCAGTATGAATCAAATTGGGAACTAAGCGTCATGCGTGCGGTGAATTTCTTGAAGAGTATTGTGAAGAACGGTGAAATTAACCCATTGCTATTCAGTGCTAAAGGCTACGGGGAGTTCCAACCAATCGAATCAAATGAAACAGCGCTTGGAAGAAGTAAAAATCGACGGGTTGAAGTATTAATACAGCCGCTGGTCTTAAAAGATGGAACTGCGTTTGAATGAAAATTAAAAAAAGATTCGCCTGATCTATAGATCAGGCGAATCTTTTTTTAATTAACCTCTTAATGTGCCAAGTTCTGCTGCAATTGCTTGCATTTCATTTGGTGTGATAGTAGCACGTTTCATAACCATTTCGTACATATAGTGCAAGTCTTCATATTTAGAAGTGCTGAAGTTTTCAGCTTTCATAGCGTCAACATTGACCATACGAAGTTTTTCTGTAATCTTGTCAATCATATAAGAAACGTTTTCTGGAGTTGGGTTTGATAAATCCATAGTTTCGTCCACCTTTCAATATACTTTGGACTCATCATTTCATTATTCTCCCAGACTGTCAAATGGCAGAAGATTTACCTCGCTTTGCTGCCGCTTCTTCTGCTCTTTCTTCTTTGAGTTTTGCATTGAAACGTTTTTTTTCAAAGACAATGACTCCGGACAACCCGAGAAGCCCAATTAAGTTTGTTATTGCCATTATTCCATTCATTACGACGAAGAATAACCAAACAGCATCAAGAGTAGCTGTTGCACCTACAAAGATGACTGCGATAAATACGAAACAGTAGTAAATTAAAACCTTCGGACTCGGGAACAAGTATTGGAAAAATTTCTCTCCGTAATACGCCCAGCCGAAAATTGTTGATGTTGCAAAGAATATCAATCCAATTGCAACGACAATGTTCTAGATAGTACTTCGGTTCTCCCGCCATTTGACCATTGGCATCCTTGACGCGGTATTTAACAGCAAGGATTGCTTCACCATACATTGTTGCCATCCCGAAGAATCCAGCCATCCACATCCAGAAAACTGCACCTGGACCCCCAAAGTAAACTGCTGTTGCAACTCCGACGATATTACCGACACCAACTGTGGCGGCCATCGTAGCCATAAGTGCCTGGAAGTTGGAGAGATCACCTTCCGACGTTTTATCCTGAAATCATGAGAAAACTAGTTTTAAAGCACAAGGTAAAATACGTATTTGTATAAGTCCTAGTCATACCGTTAAAAAAAGACGTGTTCCGACAAGAAGTATAAGTAAAGGCGGTGGTTTTTCTTTTTTCTAAATCAAGTTATTAAAATACTCTCACCTTGATGATTTTACTTTGTCTCTGACATCATCTGGTTTCTTGTCACCATCTTTCCAAAAACGGCGTTTTTGATTCCATATTTAGTTGAATTGCTCTTGATCTTGATCTTTGCCTTTGCCTTGCTTAAGTTGTTCTTCGTCTTTGACATCATCTGGTCTCTTGTAACCATCTTTCCAAAAATCGGCGTTTTTGATTCCATATTTAGTTGAATTGAACACTGGATTTTTGCCTTGCTTAAGTTGTTCTTCGTAATCTTTTAGAGCGATATTGGCTGGTTTAAATAATAATAGAATCGCAATTAAGTTCAGCCATACCATAATTCCGAGTCCAATATCACCCATTGCCCATGCTGTTGAAGCTGTTTTTATTGACCCTAGGAAAATGGATCCTAGAAGGACGAATTTTAAAATGATGAAACAAATTCCTCTGTATTTACCACGTACTAGGTATGCCAAGTTTGTCTCTGCGATATAGTAATAAGCATAAATGGTTGTGAAGGCAAAGAAGAATAGGGCGATGGCAACGAATCCTGCACCGAATCCTGGGAAGATCGTATCAACTGCTGCTTGTGTATAACCAGCTCCTGGTTCGACACCTGGAATGTTTTCAACGATTGGTTGCCCCGTTTTTTCATCGATCACATTGTATTGTCCTGTAAATAATATCATCATGGCGGTCGCTGTAACAATTAAGAATACATCTAGGTAAATCGAGAAAGCTTGTACAAGACCTTGCTTCGCTGGGTGGGAAACTTCCGCTGCTGCCGCTGGGTGAGCGCCTGTACCTTGACCCGCTTCATTCGCATATAGACCACGTTTTACGCCCCACATGACCGCTGAACCAATAATACCACCAAACATTTGATCTGCTCCGAAAGCACTTTTGAAAATGAGTGCAAAGACCGCTGGAACGTCTCCAATGTTTGCTCCAATTACGATAAGTGCAACAATTACATAAGCAGTTGCCATAAAAGGAACGACCCATTCTGCTACTTTTGCAATCCGTTTAACACCACCGAAAATAGTGAAACCAACAAGTCCGACAACAATTAAACCTGTGACGGTCTTGTCAAGACCAAAAGCATTATGGATACTGTCTGCAATTGCATTTGACTGTATGCTTGGCATCAAGAAAGCCATTGCAACGAGTGTTGCCACCGCGAATACGACCGCAAACCATTTCCAACCAAGTCCTTTTTCAATGTAAAATGCGGGTCCACCACGATACTCTCCATCTTGCTTTTCTTTATAGATTTGAGCAAGTGTCGACTCTACATAAGCCGATGTTGCCCCGATGAAGGTAATGACCCACATCCATAAAATGGCGCCAGGACCACCAAAAGCAATACCTGTTGCTGTACCAGCGATGTTCCCTACCCCAATACGACCTGATAGAGACATCACTAACGCTTGGAACGAAGAAACACCTGCGCTGGAACCCTTACCTGAGGACACAAGTTTAATCATTTCTTTGATGAGTCGAATCTGTAAAAACCTTGTTCGTACACTAAAATAAATGCCACAAAAAACGATGAAAGCAATTAAAACAGGACTCCAAAGCCAACTAACGATTGTGTTAACAATTTGATCGAACATTTTGCCCACTCCCCAAATTTAGTTTCCCGTGATGTAAACACCCCAATTTCTACTAATTCTCACATCCTCTCAGTATCTCAATTTGTCATTCTTATTGTTAATATTCCGAAAATTCCTCCCTTTCGTCAAGCATTATTTTTATAAATTGTATTTAAAGTTTGTATTTACTCCTCACGGGGTATAATTGGTTATGGAAAGAGTTTGAATTGGAGGGTTTGTAATGGGAACTAGTAAGTTTAGGAAATTTATTGTATTGGGTGCACTTACGGGTGCGATTATCAGTATGTTCGACAGGAGTACGCGAAATCAAGTTGTCAGAAATTCAAATAACCTAATGACGCAAATGAAGTTTTATTCAAAAAATACCGATGTGCTAAAATGGAAATTAAAAGAACAGCAAGAAAAGTATCAATCTGTCTTCGAACAACTTTCAGGTGATGCTACATATATAAAAGAACAGGTCGAAGAGTTAAAAACACTAACTCCGCAAGTGAAAGATCTCGTTATGGATACAAAAGATGCGTTTGTTGAGTCAAAAGAGGAAATTAAATCGCTTGTCAGTCAAGTTCCGCCACAAAATAATAATGAAATAAAAAAGTAACTGGTATAGAAAGGAGTGACGAAAGTGTGAAGGGGAATGAGCGTTCAACTCCTGCACCTATTCCACTAGCAGAGTCCGGGAATAGAAAAAAGAAATCGGATGGCTTTTTGGCGGACTCCGCGGTTATGAAATTCTTTGAGGATGTAAAAGGTGGGGGCCTTGAGGAATTTGACGTTACGACAACGAACGGTTTTTTTAAGGAACTGCTTGTTCGGATAAAGAAAGTCGATGTTACGGGTTTAGGCTCGCAACTCGCCTTCTTTTTCCTTTTGTCTTTATTTCCACTACTGATTTTTATTATGACATTGCTTCCTTTTTTAAATCTCGATCAGGCTGAAATATTCTTAATGATTAGAGATTACGCGCCAGCGAGTGTTGCCATGCTGATTGAAGATACACTCAGCGATATATTAGAAAATAGAAACGGTGGTTTATTGTCAATTGGTGTACTTGCGACAATATGGTCGGCTTCTAAGGGAATGAACGCCCTTACAAAAGCATTAAATCGGTCTTATTTTACTGAAGAATCACGATCATTCATAGTGGCACGCGGAATGTCGGTCGTATTTACAGTTATGCTCATCGCTGTACTCATTGTGGCACTGATTTTGCCCGTGTTTGGTCAGCAGATTGGTATGCTCGTATTCTCTTACTTAGGTCTTGAGAAAGGTTTCCTAATCTTGTGGGGAAGTTTACGTTGGATAATCCCTCCAATTCTTATATTCTTTGTATTTTCCCTAGTCTATTGGCTAGTTCCTGACTTGAAGGTTCGCTTTAAAAGCGTGCTTCCAGGGTCACTCTTTGCAACGGTCGGTTGGATTCTAACATCACTTGCATTCTCGTACTACGTTAGTAACTTCGCAAATTACTCGAGTACATATGGAAGTATTGGAGCGATTATTGTTTTAATGATGTGGCTTTACATCTCAGCAATTATTCTAATGCTTGGCGGACAGCTTAATGCCGTCATGACAGAGAGAGTTAATGCAAAACGTGCAAAAGTAAAAAGCAATGCAGTCATGTAACAATGACGCATTGCTTTTTTTGGTATTCATCTAAAGGGTTTTAGTGGCTAGTCAGCTCATTCAATTCGATTTAACATCCTTAACCCATTTAATATGACAAGAATTGTACTGCCTTCATGGCCGATGACGCCGAGTGGCAGGTCAACAGCTTGCAGGAAGTTTGAAATGATGAGTACCACTATGACGGAAATAGAGAAGAAGATATTCTGTTTTACAATCCGTTGCATTTTACGAGAAAGTTTAATAGCAAAGGAAATACGTCTCAAGTCATTTTGCATTAGGACAATATCAGCAGTTTCTAGCGCGACATCGGTTCCTCCGCCCATTGCAATACCTGAAGTCGCAGTAGCAAGTGCTGGTGCATCATTAATACCATCGCCGACCATTCCGACATTTTTATGTTCGGCGAGTAGTCGTTTTAAATGTTTAACTTTCATTTCAGGTAAGCATTCTGCGACATATGAATCGAGACCAGCTTCTTTCGCGATAAACGCAGCTGTTTTTTCGTTATCCCCAGTCAGCATGATTGTCACAATACCTGCTTGCTTTAACTGTTGGATAGCTTCAATGGCCTCAGGTCGTAAAGTGTCTCTCATTGCAGCGGCCGCGACAATGCCATTATCGTCTTTCATGAAAATAACTGTTTTGCCTTCATCTGCGAGCGTTGCCGCAATCCCTGAATGAAATGCTTCCGCCAAATCTTTCCCGACAAAACGGGGGTTTCCTATTAGTATTTCCCGTGTTCCAATGAATGCACGAATACCATGACCTGGTATGTCTTCTATTTGTAGATTGCTATCTATAGTGTTTCCTTCAGCAATAGCGAAATTTGTAATCGCGACTGCTAGTGGATGATTAGATTGGGACTCTATGCTTGCAAGGAGCTTGAGTGTTTCTATTCTAGTTGTATCGTCTCGTACAAAAAAATCTGTAACAATCGGTTTACCGTTCGTTAAAGTACCTGTTTTGTCGAAAGCGATCATTTTTAGCGACCCTAGATGTTCGAGATGGACACCACCCTTGAATAACAAGCCAAGCCTAGCCCCGTTAGAGATAGCTGCAAGCGTAGCTGGCATAATTGAGGCAACCAGCGCACATGGAGAGGCGACGACTAGTAAGACAATCGCTCGGTATATCGTGGTCGTCCAATCCCAGCCAAGTATATAGTGCGGTAGGAACATCATAATTAGAACCATAATTAATACAATCTTTACGTAAGTACCTTCGAACTGTTCGATAAATTGTTGGGAAGGTGATTTCTCGCTTTGTGCATTTTGAACAAGTGTAATGATTTTTTGGAAAAGAGTTTCAGAACTCGACTTTATCATTTTCATCTGTATGGTACCGTTCAAATTGACAGTACCGGCAAATAGTTCGTCGTCCTCTTTTTTATTAACAGGAATGGATTCCCCGTTAATGGCGGACATATCGATGGAAGAGCTACCATGCGTGATGATTCCGTCGACGGGAATCCGTTCCCCAGGTTTTACAAGAAGAATTGAGCCGACCTTAAGTGAGGTGATAGGTACTTTGATGTTAGATCCATCTTTTTGAATAAGCCATGCCTCTTCAGGTTGGAGTTCCATTAGTGATGAAATTTCCTTGTGGCTTTTATTCATAGTGTAGGTTTCAAGTGCTCCACTGAGTGCAAAGATGAAAATTAGGATTGCACCTTCTGCCCAGTAGCCAATTATTGCGGAACCAATTGCTGCGAAAACCATTAGCATTTCCACATTCAATTCTCTGTTTTTAATTGTTTCTTCGATTCCCTCTTTGGCTTTTGCAAACCCTCCTATCAAAAAAGCAATGATATATAGAGGAACGGTAATCGTTTCTACACCATACTTGCCACTAGACCAAGCGGCAATTATGACTACGCCTGATAGAATAGCGGCGACCAATTCAAGATGAACAAGCCAATCTTTAGATTTGTTAAGTTGTCTATTATCGAGAACAACCATGTAAATTACCTCCCAATTGAGAATGATATTCAATTTCAAATAACTGAATAAATTATGAAAGTCGTTCCCTACGAATTAGGAACGACTTTATGTATCGTATTATATTCATTATCATATTGTAATTATTATTAATAAGATTATAGCACCATGTTGAGGTAAGGGAAACTATTTTGATTCAACAGTAAAAGTTTTGGAATGGCGAGGGGTGGATAAAATTGTAAGTGGTAGCGAGGGGGTGTTTGGAATCGATCAGTTCCGCTAGTGTAGTCATTAAAAAAGCACCTTGTCCCGGAAAATTTCTCCGAAAAAAGGTGCCTTAATAGGTTAGTTGTACACGCTCTCTTTGAACTGACTCAGTTTTTCAAGAGAAGACTTGTCGACATCGGCATGTAAACTATTACCGTGTGAGTCCATCGTGACAACTGCCGTAAAGTCTTTGACGCGTAGATGCCACATTGCTTCAGGAATACCAAACTGAAGAAGGTCGACACCTTCAACGGCTTTGATGCAGTCGGCATAATATTGTGCTGCGCCGCCTATCGCGTTCAAATAGACACCGCCGTGTTCAGCTAGAGCAGCTAGCGTTTTTGGTCCCATCCCGCCTTTTCCAATTACAGCTCGAATACCAAACTTCTTCATAATGTCACCTTGATAGGGTTCCTCACGAATAGAAGTCGTTGGCCCAGCAGCTTTAATATCATAACTGCCGTCATCGTTTTTCATGACGACTGGGCCGCAATGGTAGATGATTTGTCCATTAAGATCAATGGGGGAATCATTTTCTGATAAATATTTATGAATAGCATCGCGGCCTGTATACATCATTCCACTAATTTTGACGACATCACCGACATTCAAATCGCGGATTTGTTCTTCAGAGATGGGAGCAGTAAGTTCGACGGTACGCGAAGATTGTTTAACGTCTTTTTGACTGTCTTCATCTTGCAAGAAAGCTATTTTTTCACCTTCATCATAATGCCAGTTTGTAATTTCACCAGATTCAACATCGATATCTACGGCCATGCGACGGTATGCCCAGCAGTTATACGCTACGGAAACATAGAAGCTTGCAGGGATACGGTGCATGACGCCGATTTTGCAACCTAGAAGAGTCACTTCGCCTCCGAATCCCATTGTTCCGATACCAAGTTTGTTTGCTTTTTCCAAAACATAATCTTCAAGTTCTGAAAGTTCCGGATTGGGATTCAAGTCATCGACAGCGCGGAAAAGCTGGTCTTTCGCAAGTTCATAGCCTGATGTGCGGTCGCCACCGATTCCAACACCGATGAAGCCTGCAGAGCAACCCTGCCCTTGGGCTTGATAAACGGAGTGTAAAATACATTTTCGGATTCCATCGAGGTCGCGTCCAGCGCGTCCGAGTCCTTCGATTTCTGCGGGAAGACTATATTGAATATTCTTATTTTCGCAGCCGCCGCCTTTTAGAATCAGTTTCACTTCGATATGGTTTTGTTCCCATTGGTCAAATTTCATGACAGGGACGCCGGTACCTAAGTTATCTCCGCTATTGTCGCCAGTTAATGAGTCCACTGAGTTCGGGCGGAGTTTAGTGTCTTTTGTAGCTTGGACGATTGCACGCTTGATAGCAGCTTTAATCTCGATTTGATTTACCCCGACTGGTGTTTTAATTTTGAATGTAGGCATGCCGGTGTCTTGGCAGATTGGAGATATTTTCTCGTCAGCCATATTGATATTTTTTGTAATTGTATCAAGGCTCATTGCGGCACGAGTACCTGCGTCTTCGGCTTCTTTCGCCGCGAGGATTTTCCTTCTTACGTCTTTAGGTAGATTTGTTGATGTTTCGCAAATGAGATTATACATGCTTTTCTCAAACTGTTCTATGTACATTCTCGTTTCCCCCTTATAGCGCAACTGTTATTTGTCTGATTTTATCTTTTCCATTTGTTCTTCCAGGTCGTCCAACAAGCCTATGAGCTGATCAATTTCCTTAAGGTCTGCTGTTTCTGGTTCAATCGTATCAAGTGTTTCAAGGAATTGATGAAGTCTTGTTTTTAAGCCTTCAACATGGCCGCTATTTTGTGGTTTATCCAATCCGTACACCTCTTTTCTTTAGTATAATCGTAAACGAAAAAACCGGATTTATCAATGAAGCAGAATAGTCCTTTGTAAATTATAGAATATTAAACTTAACAGAATCTTTACAATACTAAATCTATATGTTATGATTCAAATAATCAAATGAAAGGGAGGGTATCAGCTAGGTTGATTAGAACGAAGAACAAGGAGGCTGATAACTTTACTAGAGATAGAATCAGCTTAACTATGCAAGATTCGTTGTTCCAAATAAAAGTTAGCGGAGGCGATGCTCCAAATCATAGCTAAGCACGTTGAAAAACGACTAATTCAAAAATTAAGGATTACGTAGAAAGGGATAGTAAAGAAGAAGATATAGTAAAGAAGAAGTGATAGATAATTAGAAGGAGGGGATTCGTAAAGGTCCGCTGGCAGTATGCCGGGAGACGAATACGACTTATGCAAATGGAAATGGAAAGTGAAGGTTCAATTCATACATAAAGGCTCAGTCGTATTCTGATAATCAGATATGGACTGGGCCTTTATGAATTTTTATGGCATTCGTATGAAAAGGATGTTTTTCAAGTACATAGAATGGTTTGGATGCTACGGGGGTATATATAGGTACAAGATTAGTTTTCCATTCACAGGAGGCGGCATGCTCGTCTATATTTCATTATATAATCAGAAAAAACGTCCACCGAATAAAGAGGACGTTTTTTCTGATTACTTTCACCTAAGAATAGAGTTTATGTTTTCATATTCAAAGACAAGGTCGTCGAGCGTTAGGAATGAATAGCCCGCTTTCTTAGCATCTTGGATGAATGAAGGCAGAGCTTGTGCATTATCAGAAGAAACCGTGTGCATTAGAATGACGGCTCCTGGATGGAGTTGTTTCATCAATTCGCCATATGCGTAATCACGGCCTTTTGGTTTATCAGCATGCCAATCAATGAATGCGATCGACCAGAAGATATGCCTGTATCCGAGTTCATTGCCTTTAGCAAGAACCCGGTCATTGAAAACGCCTTCAGGTGGTCGCGTGTAGTAGGTGCGCTCAACGCCCGTTTCCTTTTGGAGGAGCTTATCAAACTTAGTCCATTCCTCCTCCATTCGTTGTTCGGAAAGGTTTGCCATGTTGGGGTGATCATAGGAGTGATTGCCAATCCCATGGCCATCCGCAATCATCCTTTTTACAAGTGGCAATGCGCTTTTTAAATAATGACCTGTTAGAAAGAACGTAGCAGGAACTTCTTCCTTTTTTAAAGTATCCAAAATAGTTTCGGTATAGCCATTTTCGTAACCGTTATCAAACGTTAAATAGATGAATTTTTCATCGGGCTTACCTTTGTAAATAGCTCCATGATTGTCGAGCATAGAGTCAAGTGCTGCGCCAGCACTTGGTGGCACTCCATTGATGGATTTCTTAAAGCCCCAATGAAATTCCTCTGCAATTGCTGAAAAGGGATTGAAAACAAAACCTGCCAAAACGACTAAAGTAGCTAAGAAAAAACCGAAAACATGTTGTTTTACCATTGTAAACGCACCTTTCCTTTTGCGATAGGATGTGCGAAGGAAACTAATTTATACGTCTTTCTTATATAACTCACTTAAAGCTGACTCGAGTGTCGCAAATCGGAATTCAAACTTGTTGTTCAATAACTTTTCAGGTCTTACATGCTGTCCTTCCAGAACAAGCGCACTTTTTTTACCTAGTACGACTTTCATTACGAATGAGGGAACAGGAATCCAGTGAGGTCTATGAAGCACAGCTCCAATCGTTTTTCCGAAATACCTCATTCTCTTAGGGAAAGGCGATGTAACATTTACAGGACCGTGAAGGTCTTCGTTATTGATGGCAAATACGATTGCACGCACGACATCATCAATGTGGACCCATGATACCCATTGATTGCCCGACCCAACGGTTCCCCCAGCAAATAATCTGTACGGCATTACCATAAGTGGTAAGGCACCAGAATCTTTTCCAAGAATGACACCAAATCGCATGAAAACGGACCGAGTATTATTGGATTTCACAGAGCTAGCTTTCATTTCCCAGTCGGTAACAGTCTTACCAAGAAAGTCTTCTGCGTAATCAGTAGACTCCTCTGTATATATAGTGCTTTCTGATGCTGTATAAATACCAATCGCACTCGCATTGAGCAGTACTGACGGCTTTTCACTCAATGCTGAAATAATTCGCAGCAATTCATCAGTCGCTTCCATCCGACTCTCATAAATTTGTTTACGATGCTTTTCCGTCCAACGTCCTTCATTGATGGACACGCCAGCTAGGTTAACAAAGACGTCAGCGGAAATAATTTCAAGTTCAGGCTGAGTACCTTCATGGAGCCACGATACATACCTCACATTGCCATCATTCATACTTTTTTTCCTGGATAAAATTATAATTTCATGTCCTTCATTCAATAGTGTGGCCGTCAATTTCTGTCCGACGAAACCCGAGCCGCCTGCAATGACGATTTTCATTAACCTACACCCCCGTTAGTATTATTTACCCCATATTGAGACAAATTAGGCTGAAGCACAAGGATGGAACATGTATACTAATAGAAAGCAGGGGAGGCGTGTTAAAAGTGCCTGTAATTACTAAAATATCACAACAGAAAAAAGATCTTGAAAGATACAATATTTTCTTGGATGAAAAGTATGCTTACAGCGTCCATGAATCGGTACTTGTTAAATTTGGTCTAACAAAAGGGATGACGCTTGAAGAGTGGTCAATTGACGAGATGGTCTACGAAGATGAAATTCGTAAGGCATTTAATCGTGCGCTCCATTATTTAGGGTTTAGAATGCGCAGTGAGTTTGAAGTAAAGAAGAAGCTTTTGGACCTAGGGTATGGAGAAGCAATTGTACTGGAAGCTCTTGTGAAATTGAAAAACCTTGGATTCCTTAATGATGAATCATTCTCGGAAGCATTGCTTCGAACCCGAAAAAACTCGTCCAGTAAAGGGCCTAGAGCAATTCAACAGGAAATGCATAAAAAAGGCATCGGAAAGGAAGTACAAGACAAAGTACTTGAATCTTATTCAGAAGATGAACAACTTGAAGCCGCAACAAGGCTTGCTGAAAAGACAGCAAATGCTAATCGTTCCGCAGTACCCGCCCAATTAAAACAAAAGATTCAAAATGCACTGCTACGTAAAGGATATTCATTTGACCTGATTAAGAAGGCGCTTGCGAATATAGACTTCGACCGCGAAGAAGATGAATGGAAAGCGATTGCTGAAACAGTCGGAGAGAAAGCATGGAATCGATACAGTTCAAAGTTTAACGGGCGAACCTTAAAAGATAAAGTGAAACAGGCAATGTACCAAAAGGGTATTCCTATGGAGAAAATCGATCAATTTATCGAAAAGAAGGAGATTGAGGAAGATGGAGAATGAAAAAAAGTATAGTGAAATGACGGAACATGAGCTGCGTACAGAAATCGGAAGGCTTCGTGAAAAAGCACGTAAGGCCGAGCAACTTGGAATTATGAATGAATTTGCGGTGTATCAGCGAAAAGTGGTTATGGCACAGTCTTATTTAATTGATCCGAAAACAATCGTGCCTGGAGAAATGTACCGTATTGAAGGGGATGAAGGTATGTTTTTCCAGGTTGATTACTTAAAAGGTCGTTTTGCATGGGGTTACAGGCTAGGTGGAGAACGTGCGGATGAGGCATTACCAATTGCAATGTTGAAATCGGTAAAAGAGGGTAAGTAATAAATAATAGATAGAGAAATGTATCTATAATTTTCTCTATCTATTATGATTCATTAATTTCAATCAGTTTTTAAGAGTTTGGACTGAAGTTAAGCTTTTTATTAAGCTTATCCTCAGAAAAAATCCATCCCGTGTATGAATTTAGGACATTCAAATCCTTATCGATATGCACTACTGCGACAAAAGGATAATAACCTTTACTGCGGTAGCGAAGGTCAATAAGACGGACTTCGCATATATCGCCAATCGTCGTGATTGACCATCTGTAGATGGGAGAAAAAGATGTGAAAGCTTTGATGTTCTTATCATTCATCGCTACATCTATTTCAGGGGATAACGGCATCGGCTCTCTGTCGAACTGGTCGTAAATATTAACAGATCTTCCGTAAGCACGTCCGACGTAATGACACGTCTTTGAAGAAACAGCTACTTTCCAATGGAAAAAGCGAATCGTTGGTGCGATGATAATTTCTATTGCATCGGGAACTGTATTTTTGACAGCTTTATTTACTGCAGATTTAACGGCAAAACGCAGTAAATAATAAAAGAAAATGATGGTGTATAGTGTCAAAATCGTAAATACCGGATTTACACCCATTGCCCATATAATCAGAGCGATAGCATGTAATGCGAAAATAATCGGATCGAACGTGTTAATAACGCCGATTGCTACCCATTTGTTGGAAAATGGCCTTAAAGCCTGCGTTCCATAGGAATTAAAAATATCAACGAATACGTGGAGAAATACGGCTAGAAATGTCCAAGCCCACACATGTATGAAGTTAGCATTAGGTAACAAAAACGACATGAGTAGAGTAATAACAAGCGGCCATAATAATACCGCTGGAATTGAATGTGTTATTCCTCTGTGATGCCGTATATAGACAGCATTATTTCTTAGTTTTAAAACGGTATCTACGTCTGGGATAAGTGAGCCAATAATGACGCCAGCAACAACTGCGCTCATTGTAGCACTCTCAGTCGCAACGACGGGATCTGCGAGAGCGAGTCCACCAAGTGCTAAACCCATGACGATATGCGTTCCAGTATCCAAATAATCACTCCTTTGGCCAAAACGTTTCCGACCGGCATTGGATAGACTTTATAAAAAGCCATATACATAACACTACCCTTTTATGCTCAAAGATAAGCATATGCGATAAGGAGGAAATGATGCAAATAATAATAAACAAAGATGAATTCCGTAAATCTCTTCTTTCGTGGTATAGACGCGAAAAAAGAGACTTACCTTGGCGGAAGACGTCTGATCCATATCATATTTGGGTTTCAGAAGTGATGTTGCAACAAACTAGAGTCGATACAGTAATACCTTATTATAAACGGTTTCTTGAAAGCTTTCCGACGATGAAAGCACTAGCTGATGCCGAAGAAAATGATTTATTGAAAATGTGGGAAGGTCTCGGTTATTATTCCCGGGTAAGAAATCTCCAAACTGGTGTTAGAGAAGTTATTTCAGATTACGGTGGAAAAGTGCCTTCAAATCGCGCGGAAATATCTACGCTAAAAGGTGTTGGACCGTACACTGCAGGAGCTGTGCTCAGTATTGCCTATGGTGTTCCGGAGCATGCGATTGACGGCAATGTCATGCGTGTCATTTCCAGATTACTTCTAATAGAAGAAGATATTTCAATTCCACGGACAAAAAAGATTTTTGAAGCGGTGGTCATGGATTTAATAGACAAAGATGATCCTTCTTCCTTCAACCAAGGACTTATGGAACTTGGGGCGACGATTTGTACACCTAAACCCAGATGTTTACTGTGTCCAGTTAGGGACTTTTGTTTAGCGTTTCACGAAGGTAGGCAGGAAGAATTGCCTGTCAAGACGAAAAAAATAAAAAAGAAAATCATACCTGTTACTGCATTTGCGGTTCAAAATAGGCAAGGTGAGTGGCTGCTGAGAAAGCGACCCTCAAAAGGGCTATTGGCTAGTTTATGGGAATTTCCAATGGTAGAGTCTGCAAAAAATCAACCACTAGAAGAAATGGCACATGAGCATTTTGCTATCGAACTGATGGATGTAGTTGAAATATTATCTTTCAAACATATATTTACCCATTTGACTTGGGAAATGAAAAGTTATAGCGCACGTATTGAGAAAACGGATACAATCTTGGAAGGTTACCACTTTTTCACACAAGAAGAGGTAGAAGCGTTGCCGAAACCTGTTCCAGTGTTGAAAATTTGGGAAGAAATTAAACGAGGGGGAATAAAATAATGACTGAAAATAAAGTGGCAATGGTGACTGGAAGCTCAAGGGGACTAGGAAAAGCCCTAGCGATTGAACTTGCAAAAGAAGGCTATGATATTGTTGTAAATTATGCAAGGAGCCGTTCCGCGGCAGAAGAAACAGTGAAAGAAATTGAAGCACTTGGTAGGCGTGCGATTATGATTCGCGCAAACGTTGGTGACGTTAAAAAGCTTCGCGTGATGTTTGAGCAAGTGAAAGAGGAATTTGGACGGTTGGATGTATTTGTATCAAATGCGGCATCAGGTGTTTTGCGCCCAATCATGGAACTAGAAGAGACACACTGGGACTGGACAATGAATATAAACGCAAAAGCGATGTTGTTCGGAGCTCAGGAAGCAGCAAAACTAATGGATAAAGGCGGGAAAATCATCGGTGTTAGTTCGCTTGGGTCTATCCGTTACCTTGAAAATTACACCACAGTCGGTGTTTCAAAAGCGGCAATTGAGTCAATTACCCGCTATTTGGCAGTTGAACTTGCTCCAATGGGAATTGCAGTGAATACAGTTTCAGGTGGTGCGCTTGACACGGAAGCGTTGAAACACTTCCCAAATCGGGAAGAGTTGCTTGAAGATGCACGTATTAATACGCCTGCGGGTCGAATGGTTGAAATCAGAGACATGGTGAAAACGGCTATGTTCCTCATTTCGGACGATTCGGATATGATCCGAGGACAGACGATAATCGTCGACGGAGGACGTTCAGTATTGCTGTAAAATATTCCAAATGAATAAAAAATGTCTCTTTGCACATGATAGTTGCACGGAGGTGAAAATCCATTGACTAAAAACAACCCGAACCAAACTGATGTGAACCAAGTAAGGAAACAAAATCAGCAATCACAACAACAAAAACAAAACCAGAACACGAACGCGATGGCTGGGGAGTTTGCTTCTGAAACTGATGTAAATCAAGTTAGAAGACAAAACCAGCAATCACAGCAACAAGGGCAATACCAAAACCAAACAAATGCGATGACTGAGGAGTTTGGTTCCGAAACTGATGTTAATCAGGTTAGGAGACAAAACCAACAATCAGAAGCCAACAAAGCAAATGCTTCTGGACAACGCGCGAATCAGTTCGAAAACGGTTCGAAATAAGTAGATGGATACCGCCGGCCGACAGAAGCTATATGCTTCTGTCGGTTTTTTGTATCTAAAAGTGACGTCGTGAAAGGGAAAAAGAGTTGAAAGGTTTCAAATAGTACCGTTCTGTTGGTATAATGATGAAATAATAGCGGCTTCGAAATTTTCCGGCAACCAAAAGGTGGGTTATTCATGACGATTGCTACAGAAGGAGAAACGATACAAGTACATAGCTATAAACATAATGGTAAAATCCATCGCGTTTGGCAGGAGACATTAGTGTTGAAAGGCACGCGTAACATTGTCATTGGTGCTAATGAAAGAACGCTGGTTACGGAATCGGATGGGCGTACATGGTTGACACGTGAACCTTCGATTTGCTATTTTCACGCCGAACACTGGTTTAATATTATTTGTATGCTTAGGGAAGATGGCGTTTACTATTATATCAACATGAGCTCGCCATTCATCTACGATAATAAATCGCTGAAATATATCGATTATGATTTAGATGTAAAAGTCTTTCCTGATATGAGTTATATGATCCTTGATGAGGACGAGTATGCGGATCATAGGAAACAGATGGGCTATCCAGATGTTATTGATCAGATATTACAAAAGAACTTGGAGACTCTGCTAGGTTGGATCAAACAGCGCAGAGGACCGTTCGCACCCGACTTCATTGAAGTATGGACGTCGAGGTATGAATTTCATAAACAGGTCAAGAACGATAAGTGAAAGCCTGATCGCGATTGTTTGCGGCAGGCTTTTTTTACACGGGTCGGTGTCTAGACTCCAGGCGCCTTAAGCTTTTCTTAGTAGGAGGTAAAAAGATGGGTGACAGTATAAAACGCTACATGAAGTTTGTTAAACCATACAACTGGCTAATCGCCTTGACGATTCTTATCGGAATTGTGAAATTTGCAATCCCGTTATTCATCCCGTTACTGATGAAGATTGTTATCGATAACATCATCTTATCGGAAACGCTTACTGCAGCTGAGATGACAAAACAGTTATTCTATTGGCTTGGTGGGACTGTACTCGTGTTCTTTATAATCAGGCCGCCAGTTGAGTATTACCGGCAATATTACGCTCAGTATGTGAGCAATAAAATTTTATATGATATCCGTAAGGAATTGTATTCGCATCTACAAAAATTGAGTCTAACCTACTACTCAAATACACGAGCCGGAGAAATCATTTCACGGGTGATTAATGACGTTGAGCAAACGAAAAACTTTGTAATGATTGGACTTATGAATGTCTGGCTAGACCTTGCTACAATTATCATAGCAGTTACCATCATGTTGACAATGGACGTTCCTCTGACGCTTGTCACACTACTTGCATTCCCTTTCTACGCATATAGCGTCAAGCATTTCTTTGGAAAACTGCGGGAGTTGACAGGGAAACGTTCTCAAGCGCTTGCGGATGTTCAAAGTTACTTACATGAACGAGTGGCGGGAGTAAGTGTTATTAAAAGTTTTTCACTTGAGGAAGAAGAACAAGGTCGTTTCAATAAAACAAATGGCAATTTTCTCGATAAAGCCCTTGATCATACAAGGTGGAATGCGAAAGCGTTTGCTGTCGTAAATACGATTACAGATGTTGCACCTCTACTAGTCATTGCCTATGCGGGCTATCAAGTCATCAACAATGATTTGTCAATCGGAACGATGGTGGCTTTCATCGCTTACATCGACAGGGTATATAACCCACTTCGGAGACTGGTTAATGCATCGACATCGCTCACCCAATCATTTGCGTCGATGGACCGAGTTTTTGATTTAATGGAACAGGAATATGATATTACAAACAAGCCTAGTGCAATTGAACTTCCGCCTATCGACGGGAAAATCGAATTTGATAATGTCAGCTTTATTTATGAAGAGGGTGGAGTACCTGTCCTGAATGGGATTAATTTCGTTGTTGAACCAGGCGAAACAATCGCATTTGTAGGCATGAGTGGTGGAGGGAAATCGACGATTGTCGGTTTGATACCTCGTTTTCACGATGTGACGGGCGGTGCTGTTTTTGTCGATGGACATGATCTTCGTGACGTTAACATAAAGTCTTTACGCGAACAGATTGGAATTGTTTTGCAAGATACGATTTTGTTTAGTGATTCTGTGAAAAGTAATATATTGATGGGGAAATCGGATGCGACCGACGAAGAAGTTATTGCAGCTGCGAAGGCGGCAAATGCCCATGAATTCATCGAGACACTGCCCCTTGGGTACGATACAAAAGTTGGGGAACGTGGCGTGAAACTTTCAGGTGGTCAGAAGCAAAGAATTGCGATTGCGCGTGTCTTTTTGAAAAACCCACCGCTCTTAATATTGGATGAAGCGACATCAGCACTTGACCTTGAAAGCGAAGCGCTCATTCAAGAATCGCTAGAAAAACTGGCTAATGAACGAACAACGCTAATTGTTGCACATAGATTGTCAACAATTACCCATGCTGACAAAATTCTCGTTATTGATGCAGGTCAGCTAAAAGAGATGGGAACGCATAAAGAATTAATGGCTTTGCAAGGAATATATTACGGTCTATTTCAAGTACAAACGCTTGGAAATTAACAAATAGAAACCATCTCATTGAAATGAAAAATTTCAATAAGATGGTTTTTTTAGTATCTTAATATATGAAGATAGTATTGCCTTTGTTGAGAAAAATTGTATAATATAACTATCTAGATAATTCAGAAAAAGGTGATCTGATGGATGAAAGACGAACTGTCCTTCAAGTGAAAGATTTGCAGACGACCTTTTTTACAGATTCAGGAGAAATACCTGCCGTAGACCATATTGACTTTCATTTGAACGAAGGTGAAATCCTTGGAATTGTCGGGGAGTCTGGCTGCGGAAAAAGTGTAACTTCACTCTCAATAATGGGACTTGTACCACAACCTCCTGGCAAAATTGTTGGTGGAGAAATACTTTTTGAAGATAAGGATTTACTTGGAATGACAGAAAAGCAGATGCGTCATATTCGAGGGAATGAAATTGCAATGATTTTCCAAGAACCGATGACCTCATTAAATCCATTATTCTCAATTGGCAATCAGATGATTGAAGCTGTATTAATTCATGAAAAAGGTTGGTCAAAAAAAAGAGCAGCAGAACGGGCAGTAGAAATGTTACAACTTGTGGGCTTGCCTCGTGCAAAGGAAATGATGAGAGACTATCCTCACCAGTTATCAGGAGGAATGCGGCAGCGAGTAATGATTGCGATGGCACTTGTCTGTGATCCGAAAGTACTCATTGCTGACGAACCGACAACAGCTCTTGATGTAACGATTCAAGCACAGATTCTTAAATTGATGAGGGATTTGAACACTCGATTGAATACTGCAGTGCTCCTAATCACCCATGACTTGGGTGTCGTTGCAGAAACATGTGAACGTGTCATTGTCATGTATGCCGGTCAAATTATCGAAGAAGCATCTGTTAAGACAATTTTCGATAATCCACAGCATCCTTATACAAAAGGGTTAATCCAATCCGTTCCTGATATGCGCTATAAAAAGGACAGGCTTTACTCCATTCCGGGGAATGTACCGAAACCGGGTTCAATACGGCAAGGATGCAGATTTGCATCCCGGTGTGAATTTGCATTTGACCGTTGTCAAATTGAAGACCCAGAACTCTATGAAACCTCAGATTTTCACC
This sequence comes from Sporosarcina sp. Y838, assembly GCF_056786515.1. Lineage (NCBI taxonomy): Bacteria > Bacillati > Bacillota > Bacilli > Caryophanales > Caryophanaceae > Sporosarcina > Sporosarcina sp. Y838. Next base: position 72,115 of record NZ_JBXCJD010000010.1, read on the forward strand.
AGACGAGATGCTTCCTATATGACAGAGAAGGGGGGAAAACGCATGACGACAAAGCCCTTATTAAAGGTTGAAGGTTTAAAAAAGTACTTCCCTGTAAAAAAAGGAATTCTTGGCAGAACAGTCGGCTATGTAAAGGCCGTAGATGATGTATCATTTTACGTGAATGAAGGTGAGACGCTCGGCATCGTTGGTGAATCTGGATGTGGAAAGTCTACAACAGGGCGAATGTTAATGCGTCTTCTGGAGCCAACTGAGGGGAAAGTTGAATTTGATGGGAAAGATTTGACCTCTTTATCATCTGAAGAGATGCGGAGAACTAGGCGGGATATCCAAATGGTGTTTCAGGATCCCTATGCGTCGTTGAATCCACGTCATACAATCGGCAAAATTTTGGAAGAACCGCTTATTGTACACGGTATTGATAATTCAAAAGAACGGAAAAAGAAAGTGAATGAATTTCTAGAGGTAGTCGGTCTAAGCGGATATCATGCTAAGCGATATCCGCATCAATTTAGCGGAGGGCAGCGGCAGCGTATCGGTATTGCACGTGCATTGATGACGAACCCTAAACTGATTATTGCAGATGAACCTGTTTCAGCGCTTGACGTTTCGATTCAAGCCCAAGTGCTAAATTTAATGCAAGACTTACAGAAAGAATTTAATCTCACTTATATCTTTATCGCGCATGATCTAGGGGTCGTTCGCCATATAAGCGATCGCGTTGGAGTAATGTATCTCGGGAAGATGGTTGAAATGGCGAAAAGCGAGCAGCTTTATGCTAAACCTCTTCATCCATATACGCAGGCACTGCTATCTGCAGTGCCGGTACCAGATCCTGATTACCAGAAAGAGCAAGTTCTTCTTGAAGGGGATATTCCAAATCCTGCAAATCCTCCAAGTGGCTGCACGTTTCATACGCGTTGCCCCTTTAAAATGGATATTTGCACAAAGTTTATACCACAGCTTGTTGAATATGATTCGGGTCATTCTGTCGCCTGCCACCTTTACAGTGAACAGGTAGACAATGATATAAAACAGATGGAGGGGTCTTTATGAGAAAAGGAAAGCTAGGTTCACTTGCGTTGATGTTGCTCCTCATTCTTACGACTGCTCTTGCAGCTTGTTCGTCTGATACGGGCGATGGCAAGAAGGAAGAAGAAAACACTGGAGACGTACAAAATGTAAAAGATACTTTAGTATTTGGACGTGGTGGAGATTCAACTTCACTCGATCCATCGAGAGTAACAGAAGGTGAATCCTTCAAAGTAACAGTTAACCTGTATGAAACACTCTTGAATTTCGGCGAGAAAGATACAACGATAAATCCGGGACTTGCAACAGAGTGGGAGCCAAGCGAAGATGGTTTAACGTATACATTTAAGCTTCGTGAAGGTGTCAAATTCCACGATGGAACAGATTTTAATGCGGAAGCTGTCGTTAAAAACTTCGAGCGTTGGGCAAATGGGGATGCAGAAAAGTTCCCGTATTATAATTCAATGTTTGGTGGTTTCAAAGGAGACGAAGGACACGTTATTGATTCGGTAACGGCAGATGGTGATAATACAGTCATTATCAAACTGACTCGTTCACAAGCACCATTCCTTAAAAATATTGCAATGAGTATGTTTGCTATTGCAAGTCCTACTGCATTTGAAAAAGGTGACGATGACTTCGAAAGAAACCCAGTTGGGACAGGTCCATTTAAGTTTGTTGAATGGAAACCGAATGAAACAATTACAATTGAGAAATTCGAAGATTATTGGGACGAAGATTTACCAAAACTGAAGAAAGTTATTTTCCGTTCAATCCCTGACAACTCGGCGCGTTTAAACGCATTGATGGCAGGGGATATCGAACTTGCAGATGGCATCAATCCATCTGACGGTAAGTCAATTGAAGACCACGAAAGTCTACAATTGTTTGAACGTCCTTCTATGAACGTAGGCTATTTAGGTCTAACAGTTACTCGCCCACCATTTGATAAAGTGGAAGTGCGTCAAGCGATTAATCATGCAATTGACAAACAATCAATTATTGATTCATTCTTTGAAGGACGTGCGAATATCGCAAAAAATCCGATGCCGCCATCCATTTCAGGTTATAACGAAGATGTTGAAGGATATGACTATAATCCCGAAAAAGCAAAAGAACTACTAAAATCAGTTGGACTTGAAGATGGTTTTGAAATGGAGCTTTGGGCAATGCCTGTACCACGTCCATACATGCCAGATGGTAAAAAGGTAGCCGAAGTTATTCAGAAAAACCTCGCAGATATTGGAATTACTGCGAAAATCGTTTCACATGAATGGGCAACTTACTTGGAACTTGCAAGTAAAGGAGATGCAGATGCGTTTATGCTTGGCTGGACTGGGGATAACGGAGATGCAGATAACTTCTTATATGTGTTGCTAGATGAAGACAATATTGGCAGTAACAACTACACGTACTATAAAAATGAAGAACTCCATAATATCTTAATCGCTGCACAAACTGAAGTCGATGAAGATAAGCGTAATGAATTGTATAAAGAAGCACAGGTCATCATTCATGGAGATGCTCCATGGGTACCACTTGCTCACTCAACGCCATTACTAGGTGGAGCTACAGATTTAACAGGATTCCTTCCACATCCAACGGGATCTGATTTACTTTCAAAAGTAGAATTTAAGTAAGAGATTGGGCGTATAGAGGAAAGGGAGAGGTCTAGCGGATTTCTCCCTTTTTCTTTTCTTATTATCTGTACATACAAATTGATAGCAGAGTTGGAGAGGTGAAAAGTTATGCTCAGCTACATTGGTAAAAGATTGCTACAGCTCATTCCTGTCTTGCTGGGAATGACATTTATCGTATTCATGATTATCCGTGCAATTCCAGGTAATCCAGCTCAGATTATTTTGGGACAGCAGGCAACTAAAGAATCTGTGGAAGCGCTTACTATAAAGTTAGGTCTGGATAATCCTTGGTATATCCAGTATTTTAAATACCTTGGTGATCTTTTCAAAGGCGATCTTGGTGAATCAATGAGAACGCGGGCACCTGTCGCAGATGAAATTTGGCCCTATTTGGCAGCCACATTTGAATTAGCGCTTTTCGCTATTGTTATAGCAGTTATTATCGGTATCAATGCAGGAATTATTTCAGCATGGTTCCAAAACTCATGGTTTGATTATTCAGCGATGATTTTAGCGTTAATTGGTGTATCTATGCCTATCTTCTGGCTTGGTCTAATGGGACAATGGGTTTTTGCGGTAGAAAACTCATGGTTGCCGACAGGAGGGCGTGAGCAAGTGCGAGATCCTGTCAACGCTATAACAAATCTCTATATACTTGATACGATTATTCAAGGTCGCTTTGATCAGTTGTGGCAAGTTTTCCGACATCTAATTTTACCGGGCTTAGCTCTAGCGACAATTCCGATGGCGATTATTGCACGGATGACCCGCTCGAGTATGTTAGAGGTAATGCGTTCTGATTATATTCGTACAGCTCGCGCTAAAGGACAAAAGATGTTTTGGGTAGTTTACAAACATGCGCTTAAAAATGCAATTATCCCAGTTTTAACTATCATCGGTTTACAAATGGGCATGTTATTAGGCGGCGCAATCTTAACAGAGACAATTTTCGCTTGGCCTGGCGTGGGTCGTTATATATATGATGCAATTGGGTTCCGAGATTATCCGGTCATCCAGTCAGCAATTCTTATAGTTGCGCTCTTCTTTGTAATAATTAACCTAGTTGTCGATTTGCTCTATAGTCTCATTGATTCGAGGATTAAATATGATTGAGGAAGGGGGGAGCGTAAATGTCTGAATTTGCACCTAAAGTCAATGGAGTTACAGAAGTCAAAGCTGAAAAAATGGCAGGACCATGGCGCGAAGCTTGGAACGGCTTTAAAAAGAGTAAAGTTGCAGTCGTCGGCATGGTTATTGTTCTATTCTTTATCCTGTTAGCGGGATTCGGTTTTGCGGCTGAACAAGGTTATCTTGGTTCGAACATTGGACTAGAAGGCATTAACGACCAAAAACTAACGGACCGGCTTCTTCCTCCTTCTAGCGAATATTGGTTTGGAACAGATGACCTTGGAAGGGATATTTTTTCCCGAATTATTCACGGTGCTCGAATTTCGCTATGGGTTGGATTCTTCTCGGTTATTGGATCGGTCGTTGTAGGGAGTGCACTAGGGATTATAGCCGGGTATTATGGACGCTGGGTTGATACGATTATTTCACGTATATTCGATATTATGCTCGCGTTTCCTTCTATCTTATTGGCCATTGCAATTGTTTCTGTACTTGGACCAAATTTACGAAATGCCCTTATTGCAATTGCGATTATTAATGTACCGAACTTTGGGCGGCTAATTCGTTCAAAAGTGTTAAGCATTAAGGAAGATGAATATATTACAGCAGCAAAAGGAATCGGTATGAAAGATGCACGGATTTTAGTGTCCCATATCTTGCCGAATTCGATGGCACCCGTAATTGTTCAGGGGACGCTTGCCGTTGCAACAGCAATTCTTGAGGCAGCCGCACTTGGATTTTTGGGTCTTGGTGCACAAGCGCCGGATCCTGAATGGGGAAAGATGTTAGCTGATTCTAAAAGTTTCCTTCATTCGGCACCTTGGACGATGATTTTCCCTGGAATTGCAATTATGCTGACAGTACTTGGCTTCAACTTAATGGGTGACGGTTTACGTGATGCACTGGATCCGAAAATGAAGAGTTGAGGCGTTGAAAAAAAGTCCCGCAAACCGATTAATTTATCGGCTTGTGGGACTTTTTTTAGTAGATTTCTTCTGTTATTTTCTTATTTACTTTATTGTGGTGATACTTTTGGAATAAAACAATCATTTTGTCAAAGTGTTCAAGTTGTTCTTCGTAATTAAAGATGGAAGATAAGATATGAAGTAGATGATAAGCCGAAAACTCTTCTTCTTCTTTTGTGAGGGCAATCTCTTTTGCAAATATCTCCATTACTTCGTAACGCTGAATGTATTCTTCATTTGGACTAGTGCCTACCGCATCAGACTTCAGTTTTCCAACGAATTTCAGATGGAGGTGTTCGTGGTATGTGAGCAGTGCATCAAGCCGTTCCTGCACCATCATTCGGAAATGTTCCGGTAATTCAATCAGCTCATTTTCATGCTGATGTAGTTTTTTTAGAACCTCGTAACTGCTCCTTGAAGTGGCGATCATTTGTCTGTACACGACGAGCTTTCGTGATTTGTTCCTTGTGTTCTTTTTAAAGTAGCTACGTTCTTCTTTGAATAAAGTATAAAGTTGGTCGACTTGTGTGAGACGTTCCTTCAATTTATTCAGTGACTTTTTTGTTGCTATATGTTCGGAAGCCTGCCTTCCAGCCAGACGAGTCCAACGAATAATTTCGTCTTGAGCCAGATGGATAGATTCAAATAATTTTGTTTCATATTTAGGAGGCATAAACAACAAGTTCACAACGAAAGCAGCTAGAATACCTAGAATCATTGTCACAAATCTGAGAAAGGCGAATGACAGGAATTCGTCACCTTTAATTTCCATTATAGAAATCATCACTACGAGTGCCAATGAAATGGATTTCTCAAGACCGAATTTGTTCATGATTATAATAATAATAACTGCTGCAAGACCTATCGTAATAAGCTGGTTACCCAATAATAGAACCAATGAGATCGCAATGACCGCACCAATTATATTACCTTGGATTTGCTCGATAATTGTTAAATAAGATCTGTAAATCGATGGCTGAATGGCGAAGATGGCTGCGATTCCTGCAAATAATGGATGTGGCAATTGCAAAGCTTCCGCTAGGAACAATGCGAACACAATCGCAATGCCCGTTTTAAATATGCGGGCACCAAGTATCATAAGGATTATCCTTTCTAATCAAATACGCCTTGGCATATTTGCGCCCAGACTTTTATCGAACCTGCTCGATAAATTCCTCTAAAAAGTCTGCGGCATCTGTTGGAGACAGTAACTTCATTTAACTAGAATTTTTTCCCTTCCAAGTTGGAGGCCTATTTTGCAAATACCCAACACTAATAGAAGTGGAAGACTTCATCAAAATGAAGTTAAAGCTATTTTCCGCTAGGTCAACCGTTTGTGAGTGTTGCAAGTTCTTTGAATGATTTATCAACCGCAACAAGTGTATCCATAATATCTTGTTCAGTATGAGCTGTTGTCAAAAACCACGCTTCGTATTTCGAAGGGGCTAGATTGATGCCGTTTTTTAACATAAGTTTAAAGAATTTCGCGAACACTTTTCCGTCTGTTGCTTCAGCCTGTTCGTAGTTTTCTACTTTTACATCGGTGAAAAACAACGTGAGTGCCCCTTTTAAGCGGTTAGTTGTCAATGTAATTCCGTGTTCCTTTGCAGACTTCAAAATACCCTCTTCGAGAATAGCACCCAATCGGTCCATTTCATCATAAATTCCAGGGGTTTGTAAAACTTCGAGAAGAGCTATCCCTGCTAACATGGAAGCCGGATTACCAGCCATTGTTCCCGCTTGATATGCAGGCCCAAGAGGCGCTACTTGTTCCATAATAGCCTTTTTGCCGCCGTAAGCACCAATGGGTAGACCGCCGCCAATGATTTTGCCGAATGCAGTAAGGTCAGGTGTTAATCCAAGCATATCTTGAGCGCCACCGTAATGGAAACGGAAAGCAGTGATTACTTCATCATAAACGATAAGTGCTCCATGTTCAGCTGCGATATCATGGACAATTTGTAGAAATCCTTCTTTTGGTTCAACAATTCCAAAGTTGCCGACAATCGGTTCGACGAGAATACATGCAATTTGGTCGCCCCATGTTTCCATTGCTTCTTTATAAGCTTCGGGATCATTGAATGGAATGGTGATTACTTCTTTAGCGATGGACTCCGGGACACCTGCAGAATCGGGCGTTCCAAGGGTTGCTGGTCCAGAGCCTGCTGCAACTAGGACTAAATCCGAATGACCATGATAACAGCCTGCGAATTTCATGATTTTGGTCCGGCCAGTATATGCGCGGGACACACGAATTGTCGTCATAACTGCTTCGGTACCAGAGTTTACAAACCGAACCTTATCCATGCCAGGCATTGCTTCTTTCAACATTTTTGCGAATTTCACTTCATGACGAGTAGGTGTTCCGTAAAGTAGACCCGTCTGCGCTGCTTTGACAATTGCCTCAGTGATATGCGGATGGGCATGCCCCGTAATGATTGGTCCGTAAGCCGCTAAGTAATCGATGTACTTGTTTCCGTCAACATCCCAAAAATAAGCACCTTCTGCACGCTCCATAACTGTAGGTGCACCACCACCGACTGCATGGTATCCGCGCGACGGACTATTTACGCCTCCAACAATATGTTCACACGCTTCATTATAAACAATCTCTGAATTTGTTCTTATCACTATAAATTCCTCCGTTCATTTCTTTACTCTCTCTATTCTAAACAAATTGTCTCAGATAGCCAAAGAAATTGAAACTGAAGGGCGTGTCTTGTAGGATTAAGGAAAGAATACATTGGAGGAATGGAAAATGACGACACTTGAAGGAATGCATGCACCTGAATTTACATTGCCGAATGAGAACGGGGAAATGATTTCATTAAAAGACTTTGCTGGTGAAAAGTATGTAGTACTCTACTTTTATCCAAAAGATTCAACACCCGGCTGCACTACACAAGCATGTAATTTCCGAGATGCATATGAAGATTTTGGTAAGTTAAATGCTGTTGTACTAGGGGTGAGCCCGGATAATGAAGCTTCACATGGAAAATTCATCGGAAAACATGGCTTGCCATTTTCATTACTTGTCGATGGAGAGCATTCTGTTGCTGAGAAATATGGCGTCTGGAAATTGAAAAAAATGTTTGGTAAAGAATATATGGGTATTGAACGCTCAACATTTTTGATTGACCCAACAGGTACAGTCGTTAAGGAGTGGCGTAAAGTGAAAGTTGAAGGCCATATCGACGAAGCACTTGCGACTCTAGAACAACTTATAAACTCTTGAAGGGGTGATTAATAATGGATGTACTTTTCACATTTGATATTAAGAAACACCAGGAAGAAGCGCTTCTTGCAAAATTTCCACAAGTGACAATGCATTTTAATAAGAAGCCGGCAGATCAAGAAGTCCAGACGGCAACTGCGATTGTGACATATGGCGTTGACGTAGATAGTGATTTGTTGGAAAGGGCAAAGTCGTTGGAATGGATTATGGTTGCATCCGCAGGCATAGAAAAAATACCGGTTGCTGAAGTGGCAGAACGAAATATCATAATGTCTAACGCAAAGGGCATTCATAAAACTCCAATGGCCGAATCAGTTCTTGCTCATATTTTAGCACTGCAACGGTCACTACCGCTTATCCAGGAACAACAACGGTCAAAAGAGTGGGGTCGGAAAGTCCGGTCAATTGAGTTAAAAGGTTCAACCGCACTAATTTTAGGCCCTGGCGCAATTGGTTCTGAAATTGGGCGTTTACTTCAGGCGTTTGGGGTTCGGACAATTGGTTGTAACCGATCAGGCAAGAAAAGCGAATCTATGGATGAAACGATTACTTATGAAGCATTGATGGATAAATTAGGAGAAGCAGACTTTGTCATATCTGTTTTACCTAGCACGCCCGACACAAGAGGGATGCTCAATGCAGAACATTTCAAGGCAATGAAGAACAATGCCGTCTTCATGAATTTCGGTCGTGGAGACCTTTTCGCTGAAGCAGACCTGATTACTGCATTGAAAAGTGATGAAATCAGACATGCTGTGCTCGATGTATTTGAAACGGAACCGCTCTCTGTTGAAAATGAACTATGGGGACTCCCGAATTGCACAGTATCACCGCATGTATCAAGTTTATCTGGCAAGTATGTTGAAAGAGCACTCGTCATATTTGAAGAAAATTTAGAAAAATGGTTGCGTAATGAAAGAGATTTAGCGAATTTAATTGATTTAAAGCTTGGTTACTGATAATCAATTAGGCCGAGGCCTAATTGATATAGTCAAAAGGAAATGGTCTTTACAGCACTTTAGTTGACATATGTACTCTATTTTAAGTACACTAATGATAATAATTACAAAGTAAGAATCTTTATGAATAGAGGTGCAGAGCGATGTCTGAAGTGAGATTGAAAGACGCGCTGGACACATTGAAAAGTAGTGGAGTTAGAATTACTCCTCAACGGCATGCGATTTTAGAGTATCTTATCTCTTCTGAGTCACATCCAACGGCTGACGATATATATAAAGCACTTGAAAACAATTTTCCTAATATGAGTGTCGCAACAGTATATAATAATCTTCGTGTATTCCGAAATGCCGGACTCATTAAGGAACTTTCGTATGGAGATGCTTCGAGCCGTTTTGATTTTGTGACTCACGATCACTATCATATAATCTGTGACGAATGTGGAACGATCGTTGATTTTCATCACCCCGGGCTAGAAGAAGTGGAACATTTAGCTTCTCATGTAACGGGATTCAAAGTGAATTCCCATCGACTAGAAGTATATGGTACATGCCCGACTTGTGCTTCAAGCGTTGTAAAGGTCAATTAAAAACGTCCGATACTCCTTCTATACGAAGGGGCATCGGACGTCTTTTAATTTTTAGGCTCTTCTTTGGCTGCTGCTTTACTCTTTGGTCGGTTATATGTTTCGTCAAACTCTTTACCTTCTAATGAAGGGTCAAGCGTTAAGGGCTCACGACAGTGTCCACACATGTCGACGCGTCCGAGCATTTTTGTTTGTTTTCCGCAACTTGGACAAGTAATTTGGACGGCCCTTGTAGAAAGTGTTCCGATCCACGCGTAAACAACTGTGCTGGCAAGAATAGCAAGAACACCAAGAAACATGAAGATGAGCATGACAATCTCGTATTTTCTGAAGAAAATCCCGATGTACATAATAACGACTCCCGCGAAAATTAGAGCAAGAGCAAAGGATCTAATTCGATTTATCTTATTTTTATAAGGTTTCATCAATCATACCTCCTCAATATATCCTCAATTACTATAGCATATATTTCGTTTTTCGCGGTATCAATCCTACTTGATTAAAGGATATAAGCACCTTCTCGTCGAAATGAAATGGCAGGGAGGTGTAGCAGTGGAACAGGTATTAAGGCCAATTTATCAAGAGCGGGCAAGTTTTCAAGAGACGCTTGGCGTCATTCTAGTAGAGAAAAGAGGGAAAGGGGATCCGATTACAGATACATTCGATGTGATTCTCCTCATCATAACCGCTGACGATGAAATCCCTATTTTTACGAAACACTACACTAATGGAAATGAGAAAGCCGCTATGCATATAATTAGTGAAAAGCAATTGCGGAAATGGGTAGTCCAAGGAACAAAGAGGAAAGTTGTAGACTGGTTGTTTTATGGAAAAGTCTATTTTGATCGAAATGAATTCGTAGAAAAAATGAGAATTGAATTACAGGAATATCCTTATTCGGGGCGTAATATGAAAATGGGGTTGGAGTTTTCAAAGTTAGTTAGAGGTTATATGGAAGGTAAGACGTTTTTTGAAGAAGGAAACTTCATGGACGCGTACCATCATGTAGTCAAATCACTTCATCACCTCGCAAGGCTAGCTGTTATTGAGAATGGATTGTTTCCGGAAGTAACAGTGTGGTCCCAAGTAAAAAGAATCGATCCGGCAATATATAAACTATATGAAGAACTTATCATGAGTGAGGAACCCTTAGAAAAACGATTGGAACTATTGTTTCTTGCAAGTGAGTTCTTTATCCATAATCGTACAGAAGATGGAGCCCGTCATATTAATGATGTAATGGCGGCTCAAGAAATATGGACAATACAGCAGCTTCACGAGCACGAAGAAACCAAAATGTATTCAGTTGATTTAGAGGTATTCATCGAATTTTTGATTGATAAAGGCTTCATTCATGTGGTTCAGAGCGATTCTAAAAATGAATTAATCTATCATAGGGATTACAAAGTAATCTGACTGGATACAGGAAAAAGGGGCGAATTACATTCGTCCCTTTTTTCTAGTTGACAGATGAATGCTGAACATGTTATTCTAGTTAACGTCGCTTGGGAGATAAAGTGAAAAGAACTTTTGAAAATAAGTTTTAAAAGAAGTTCAAAAAAACACTTGACTCTACAAATACGAAATGTTATATTAGAGAAGTCGCTTTTGGAGGACGGATATGAGTAACGAAGAATGAAACTCGTTAACTTCGTTAATATGAACCTTGAAAACTGAACAGCAAAACATCAATGAGATATCGCGAGAGTGTGAACGCACTTGAGCAAAACGTTTCGAAGTAAGTCGATTTCGGTCG